>NZ_DXLC01000304.1:0-1298 GCF_019414905.1 Streptococcus sp.
AGATTCATTTTGTCGCGTCTCCGAGCCACACCAGTTTCTGGAATCGTGTTAAGGATGCATTTATCGGCGAGGTGGATGAATGAGGTTTGAATTTATCGCAGATGAGCATGTAAAGGTTAAGACCTTCTTAAAAAAGCACGAGGTTTCTAAAGGGCTGCTGGCCAAGATTAAGTTTCGAGGCGGAGCTATTCTGGTCAATGACCAACCTCAAAATGCGACGTATCTATTGGATATTGGAGACCGAGTTATCATCGATATTCCTGCTGAGGAAGGCTTTGAAACTCTAGAAGCTATCGAGCGCCCACTGGATATTCTCTATGAGGATGACCATTTTCTAGTCTTGAACAAACCCTATGGAGTGGCTTCTATTCCTAGTGTCAATCACTCCAATACAATCGCTAATTTTATCAAGGGTTACTATGTCAAGCAAAACTATGAAAATCAGCAGGTTCACATTGTGACCAGACTTGATAGAGATACTTCTGGCTTGATGCTCTTTGCTAAGCACGGCTATGCCCACGCACGATTAGACAAGCAGTTGCAGAAGAAGTCTATCGAGAAGCGCTATTTTGCTTTGGTTAAAGGCGATGGACACTTGGAGTCAGAGGGGGAAATTATTGCTCCTATTGCGCGTGATGAAGACTCCATTATCACTAGAAGAGTAGCTAAAGGTGGAAAGTATGCCCATACATCATATAAGATTGTAGCATCTTATGGGAATATTCACCTGGTCGATATTCGCCTGCATACTGGACGTACCCACCAAATCCGAGTCCACTTTTCTCATATTGGTTTTCCTTTGTTAGGTGATGACTTGTATGGAGGTAGTCTGGACGACGGCATCCAACGGCAGGCTCTGCATTGCCATTACCTATCCTTCTATCATCCATTTTTAGAGCAAGACTTGCAGTTAGAAAGTCCCTTGCCGGATGATTTTAGTAATCTTATTACTCAGTTATCAACTAATACTCTATAAAAACTAAATCAGAGTATAATTTATTATTTTTAAAGGAGAAAACTCATGGAAGTTTTTGAAAGTCTCAAAGCCAACCTTGTTGGTAAAAATGCTCGTATCGTTCTCCCTGAAGGGGAAGAGCCTCGTATTCTTCAAGCAACTAAACGCTTGGTAAAAGAAACAGAAGTGATTCCTGTTTTGCTTGGAAATCCTGAAAAAATTAAAATTTATCTTGAAATCGAAGGTATTGAGGACGGTTATGAAGTCATTGACCCTCAACACTACGATAAATTTGAAGAAATGGTTGCTGCCTTGGTAGAACGTCGTAAGGGTAAAATGTCTG
>NZ_DXLC01000305.1:0-5189 GCF_019414905.1 Streptococcus sp.
GATTCCTCGGTTTTCATTTCATTAAAAGTAAGAGACCTATTTTTTCAGTGGACTCGTGACTCTCTACTCGCTTTTTCTCCTCCTCGTAACCTATGTCGTTTGGTTTGTATTTTACTTTGGATTAAATGCCTAGATGCCCTGCTTATGCTGGGGCATTTTTGTTTGGGGATAAAGAAAATTCCCATGTGCCAGCTTTTGTAGTATAATAGTAAGCAGACAAAAAGATAGGAATGTGTTATGAAAGTATTAGCTTTTGATACGTCCAGCAAGGCTCTTTCTCTCGCTATTTTAGAGGACAAGCAGGTTCTTGCCGAGACGACGATTAATATTAAGAAAAATCACAGTATTACCCTCATGCCTGCCATCGATTTTTTGATGGCAAGTTTGGATTGGACGCCCAAGGATTTGGACCGAATCGTGGTGGCGGAAGGACCAGGTAGCTACACAGGCTTGCGAATCGCGGTAGCCACTGCTAAGACGCTGGCTCATACCCTGAACATCGAGTTAGTTGGTATGTCTAGCCTCTTGGCTCTGGTGCCCTACCAACAAGAAGGCTTGTTCGTCCCTTTGATGGATGCGCGTCGCAACAATGTTTACGCAGGATTTTATGAAAATGCCAAACCTGTCATGCCAGAAGCACACCTGCCTTTTGAGCGAGTGATTGAGTTAATCAAGGGCGCTAGTCAGGTAACCTTTGTCGGAGAAGTTGGCCCCTTTGTGGAGCAGATTCAAGAACACTTGCCAAGGACTAATTTCAAAGAAACCTTGCCAAATGCAGCTAATCTAGCTCTTTTGGCCTGGGACAAGGAAGCAGACTCCTTGCACGACTTTGTGCCGAATTACCTCAAGCGTGTTGAGGCTGAGGAAAACTGGCTCAAGAATCACACCGAATCTGGCGAGTCTTACATTAAACGCCTATGATAGAAATCAAACGAATCCAACAGCAACCTGATCTGGCTCAAGCCATCTACGCTGTCATGGCAGCTGTTTACCCAGTCAGTCCTTGGACGCTGGAGCAAATCCAAGCAGACCTGGCTCAAGACCAGACTTGGTATGCTCTGGCTTATGATGGGGCAGAAGTGATTGGATTTCTAGCTGTGCAGGAAAATATCTTTGAGGCAGAAGTCCTGCAAATCGCTGTTAAAGGAGCCTATCAGGGTAAGGGGATTGCGTCAGCCTTGTTTGCTCAATTGCCGACAGATAAGGAGATTTTCCTCGAAGTCAGAAAGTCAAATCAACGAGCGCAAGCATTTTACAAGAAAGAAAAGATGGTGGTCATCGCTGAGCGAAAGGCCTACTACCATGACCCAGTCGAGGACGCCATCATCATGAAGAGAGAAATAGATGAAGGATAGATATATTTTAGCATTTGAGACATCCTGTGATGAGACTAGTGTTGCCGTCTTGAAAAACGACAATGAGCTCTTGTCCAATGTCATTGCTAGTCAAATTGAGAGTCACAAACGTTTTGGGGGCGTAGTGCCGGAAGTAGCCAGTCGTCACCATGTCGAGGTCATTACAGCCTGTATCGAGGAGGCGTTGGCAGAAGCAGGGATTACCGAAGAGGACGTGACAGCTGTTGCGGTTACTTATGGACCGGGCTTGGTCGGAGCCTTGCTAGTTGGCTTATCAGCTGCTAAGGCCTTTGCTTGGGCTCATGGACTTCCGCTGATTCCTGTTAACCACATGGCTGGTCACCTCATGGCCGCTCAGAGTGTAGAGCCTTTGGAGTTTCCCTTGCTAGCCCTCTTGGTCAGCGGTGGACACACAGAGTTGGTTTATGTTTCTGAGGCTGGTGATTACAAGATTGTTGGGGAAACGCGAGATGACGCGGTTGGTGAGGCTTATGATAAGGTCGGCCGTGTCATGGGCTTGACCTATCCTGCAGGTCGTGAGATTGACGAGCTAGCTCATCAGGGGCAGGATATTTATGATTTTCCTCGAGCCATGATTAAGGAAGATAATCTGGAGTTTTCATTCTCAGGTTTGAAATCTGCCTTTATCAATCTTCACCACAATGCCGAGCAAAAGGGAGAAAGCTTGTCCACAGAGGATTTGTGTGCTTCCTTCCAAGCAGCTGTCTTGGATATTCTTATGGCCAAAACCAAGAAGGCTTTGGAGAAATATCCTGTTAAAACCCTTGTCGTGGCAGGTGGTGTGGCAGCCAATAAAGGTCTCAGAGAACGCCTAGCGGCTGAAATCACTGACGTCAAGGTCATCATTCCACCTCTGCGCCTCTGCGGAGACAATGCAGGAATGATTGCCTATGCTAGCGTCAGCGAGTGGAACAAAGAAAACTTTGCAAACTTGGACCTCAATGCCAAACCAAGTCTCGCTTTTGATACCATGGAATAAGGAGTCAGCTTAAAGCTGGCTTTTTCACTTACTAAGGTGTCAGAATATTTTGACAAAACTATAAAAATAATGATATAATATGCAAAATCTAGGAGGTGACAAGATGATTGAGAGAATGGAATTGGGGGAATTTTACAAGGAATTGCGCTTGGCTAGAAAGCTCAAGCAGTCAGATGTGGCTTGTGCTGGACTAACAGCCTCTCAGTTGTCAAAGTTTGAGCTAGGGCAGTCTATGCTATCTGCGGATAAGTTGATTCTAGCCATCCAAGGGATCAATATGAATTTTGATGAGTTTGGTCATAAGCTCAACAATTATCAAGAATCCCTACATATGCAAATTGGTAGAAAGGTTGTGGATCGCTTTGCCCACCAAGATATAGCTGGTTTAGTGCAACTATTAGAGGAGGTCAAACAAGAACAGATGGCAGAGACCTATCGTCGTTTGAATGCTATTGTAATCAAAGATGCCATCCATTCCTTAGATAAAAGCTATCCCCTAGCAGAGGAGGATAGCGAATTTTTGACCACCTACCTCTATGCTATTGAGTCTTGGACCTGGTTTGAACTCTATCTCTTTTGCAATACCATGCCCTTCTTGAGCAACCAAGATTTGATATTTTTATCAACCTCGTTACTTGAAAAATCCAAGGAATTTAAAGAGTTGGTACATAATAGACTGTATATGAAAAGTGGATTTCTGAATATTATATCAGAACTCATGGAGCGTAAGCTATTTTCTTATATTCCAATCTTTGAGGCCGAGTTGGAGAGCATGCTTCGTCCATACGATGTTTTTGAAAAAGTATTGTGGCAGTTTTTAAAGAAAATGCAGATTTTCCTTCAAACCAAAGGAAGCAATCAAAAAGAGATTGAAAGCTATCTCCAATCTCTGCAAGTATTAGAAAATCCACAATTGATAGCCCTTTTTGAATTACGCTTGCAGCAATACAAAGAACTTATCGATTAGTTAGAAATGGGAAGACGATAATCCATTCGGTAATGAGTAGAAGTATTAGTTGAATTTTTCTTTTTTTCATATTATTAGCCTCCTTGTCAGTAGTAACTTTATTATACCAGGGAAATAATCAAATCTACCAAAATCGCAAATAAGAAATTGCTACAAGAAAAAATGTCAAATATGCGATTTTCTAAAATAAGCTAATTTTCGTGTTATACTGTCCTTGTAAAGCACTTGAAGCAAATCCTAGGTCGCAGAAGTGGTTTACAAATGAAGATAATTGAAGGAGTGTAAAAGATGTTAAATTTACAATTTGCAGAAACAATGGAATTGACAGAAGCTGAGTTGCAAGATGTTAGAGGAGGAAATATCACTTCGGTTTGCGTGGGTGAAAATATTGGTTGTGGTGGCAGTGCTTTGCCTGCTTGGGGAGGTAGAGGTATTAGTCCCAGACCTTATGGGGCATTTGATTGGACTAATGGGCTGATTGAAGGACTGTTTGGAAAACGCCGTAACTAATATTTAGGAGAAGAAACTATGAAAAGGGGAGAAACGAAATTTTACCTAGGAACCATTTTGGTACTTATGTCTTATTACTTGATTTTTAGTTTAGTAGTGAGATTAGAGTTTGTGGATCAATTATCAGATTTTGGATTTTATGGGATTCAAATTTTATTGATAGTAATTGAAGGAATTGCTAGTACTGTGCTTCTTGTTAAGAGTCAACGTTGGAAAGATTACGGTCGATTTCAGTTTCGTTGGTCCTATCTGGGTATCTTCTTTCTTTCCTTTATATTGATGTTTTTGTGGGTAAATATAACGACTAGGATCTTTCCCAGCACACAAAATAGTAGTGCTATAAAAGAAGCTGTAGCCAATTTGACGGGAATTAGTTATTTTGTGACACGTATTCTCTATGGCAGTCTTATTGCTCCGATAGTTGAGGAGTTAGTTTTCCGTGGCCTTCTGATGACAGCCCTATCTAAATTTAAAAAATACTATATTGATGCCATTATTTCTTCCGCACTCTTTAGTCTCATCCATGTTTTACAATATGGATGGGTGTTAACAGACTTCATCGTTTATGCAGGAGCAGGTCTGCTACTCTGTATTCTTTTTCGTTATACACGTTCAATTTATTGGTCAATGACACTTCACATCTTGTGGAATACCTTTTTAATTATCGTGAGCTTATTGGTGTTTGGATATTAGAAAGATGAAATATGAAAAAGATAATTTCTAAATACTATTTTATTGTAGTTGTTCTGCTTATCATTGCTGACCAGAAGTTCAGTAGTCTAGTTTTACGCAGCGACCTTGTTATTGGTCTATCTAACTTTGGCCTATCTAACTTTGGCTATTATTTATCAGATATGATGTTGCACTTTCTTGTGGTTCTATTTGCACTTATTGCTATGATTTGGTCAGGTAAATGGCAGAAAATCAACAGTAGAAAGTTTAAAAAATCTTATCTTTTCTATTCCTTCCTAGCTCTGCTTGCTTTTGTTGTTTGGAATTTTGTCACCTTTTTTCTTTTCCCACCTACTCGCAATGAAATTTCTTATCAACATGCTGCTCCTACTTTTACAGGAGCTACGGCATTTTTGATGTATTTTTTTTATCCTGTGATTGCAGGTCCCATTTTTGAAGACATGATTTATCGTGGATTAGTGATGACTGCTCTGGAAAAAGGGAAGAAATGGGGACTGGATGTACTTGGTTCTGCTGCTTTGTTTGGAATATTGCATATTAGTAATCATGGTTGGGTATTGACAGACTTTGTCTTCTATATGGGTGGAGGTCTTATATTTGCAGTCTTATTTAGAATGACAAAGTCAATTTATTGGCCTATTGGACTGCATATAGTCTACAATGG
>NZ_DXLC01000306.1:0-2828 GCF_019414905.1 Streptococcus sp.
GAGACAAAATAGTTCTCGACTACAAAAAAGCTAGAGATTTCCAATTGTGGAACTCTAGCTTTTTAATTTTGAGTAGTTCTCTTATTGTATTTTAGGAGATTATTGGCAATAAGTACCAATCCCATGTCAATTCTCACTTGACGCTTCCCTCTCAGATTACATCTCTTGTAACCCAAACAAGCCTTTATCTGCCCAAAGACAGGTTCCACATCAATCTTGCGTTGAGCGAAAATCTGTCTACCTTCAGGAGATAAAAGCGCCTGACATTCTTTAGCTTTCAAGTTTTGATAGCGTTCGTTCATATACAGCCCCTTTTGAGGGGCTGATTTAGGTTCATCAGCGTAGTAAACCTTGATTTCCTGTTGAAAGTCCGTCTGTGTTTTTTGATGTTTGGTATGGTGAAAACGATAGCACCAGCCATCAGGATGTGTGTAGCTATCCTCCTTGTCATTATAGTGCCAATTCCCTAAGTTTCTAGCTGACTGTTTATACCCTCTCTTCTGTTCCTTATCAAACATGGCATATTTAATCAGATGGTTTACCTGCTTTTCATCTAAACGAAGGAGGTTCTCTTCACTTCCATATCCAGCATCTGCGACAACTGTCTTCAAGTCATGCGGATAGGTTTCAAGGAAGGGGAGAAGAGTTTTGGTGTCTGTCGGATTTGAAAAGATATCATAGTGAAGAACAAATTGGTTTTCCGTAGCGATTTGAAGATTATAAGCATCCTTGAGTTGGCCATTTTTCATATGGTCTTCTTTCATGCGCATAAAAGTGGCATCTGGATCGGTTTTGGAAAAACTGTTACGCCCTTCAAATGTTTCCTGATAGTTCTCATATTTTTCAGAACGTACTGAAAAATCATCCTTGACTTTACGCAAGACTTTCTTGAGTTTACGACGCTGGGTTTTACGTTCATCCTTTCCTTTAACAGCTGTCTCCTCAATGTCCTGGTTCAATTTTTTCAGTTCTTCTTCAAGGACTTGAGCGAATGCAAGCAACTGCTCTGAGGAGATAGGCTCTTGTGTATCTAGTTCGATAGCTTGATGGATAAGAGGAGTAATTTCTTCTTGAAAATAGACCTGTATCTGTTATTGAAGCTTGGCGGAGAATTTCTCTGTCGCTTTCTTCCACACGAAACTATACTTGTTGGCATTAGCTTCAATCTTAGCCCCGTCAATAAACAGACAATCTAAAGTCACTAATTCTTCCATTTTTAAACGAAGATTGAGGTCGATGAAAAGATTACGAATGAGTTCTTCCATCCCTTCAGCGACTCGAAAACGATTGATGGTGCGATAGCTGACAACTAACTGTCCTGTTAGGTATTGCATAGCGAGATTCTCAATCATCATTTTTTCAATTTTTCGACCAGAGAAAATCCCTTGTGAATAGGCAAATAGAAGAGCAGATACAAGCATTTTAGGGTGATAAGACGGGCGACCAAAGGCATGATAGAAGGCGTGGAAATGACAATCCTCCAAGGTATTTACCACTTTTTCAATAGTAAAGACGAGATGGTCTTGTGGCAAGAAAGAACTGATTTCTAGTGGTAAAGTTGTTTGATTTGTGTTATAGTGAATATGCATGGGATAGCCTTTCTAAATGGTTTATTAAGCAATTCTATTTTACCAAGACTATCGTAACCATGCAAAAAAGCAACGGCAAATCCGTTGCTTTTTTTGGAGATAAGGGACTATTGTCCCAGACTTATCTTTGGAAAAACTGTAGAATTTCAAAAATTACTACAGACCTTGAATTTTACTTATCATTTCAATGATTTAGATTGCTTACATTTTGTTTTGATAAGTTTTACGGTAATCTCCAGGAGAAAGTCCAGTCCTTTGTTTAAAAATTTTAGTAAAGTAAGAATAATTATCATACCCTACTTGACAGGATACTTGTGATATCGAGATATTTGTTTGAGATAGGAGAGATTTAGCAGCATTAATGCGCTTATCCGTTATATATTTAACAAGAGTTTCTCCAGTTTCTTTTTTAAAAATTCTAGCTAAATGATCTGCACTGAGATAAACCATATCTGCTAATATAGAACGATTTATATCTTCATAGTAGTGATGATCTATGTATTCGACGATGCGTTGAATACTATTTTTCTGGTTTTCAATGTTTGTTGCAAATTTCTTAGCATGTGACCAGTAATAATCAAAGTAATCCTGAAATGATTCAATTGAATGAAAGCGTCGTTGGAATAAGAAATCATGAGTGCTATTTTGGAATAATTTATGTGCTGAAATTCCATTTTGATCTAGATATATTCCTATTTGTTGAGTCCAATCTAGTAAAATTTGTTGTAGCGTGAAAGTAGGGATTTGAGAATTATAGACGAGTGAATTAATTTTTTCTCTTAATTCATATTCGCTTAAGCTATCTAAAAACGCAATTGAAAGAGTTTCTGTTTTGAAAGAAGTTGGAAAACTATGTGGAACACATGTAATAGTATTCCAATAAGAAACATATTGTTCATTATAAGTGTAGAGTTCTTTGGTATGAAATAAAACATCGGATATTTTATGGCAACTCTTATATATAATGTTTGAGTATTTACTAAAGTTATTAGAAATTTGAGAATGAATCTCATATGCCAATTTGTCACTACGTTTGGATGAGTCTACTCTAAAGAGACAAACATATTGATCAACCTGGCTTTCCATTTTGAATAGACTTATCAGCTTATAAGAAGGTTGTGAAATTCTTTGAAGTTCTCTTTTTAGTTGAGAAGTCCATGATGGAGTTTCTGCTGAATAATCTTCTTCATTAAGATTAATTGTTAAAACTGCAAGGAAAAAATACTGGTGTTTTTTAAG
>NZ_DXLC01000307.1:0-7894 GCF_019414905.1 Streptococcus sp.
TCCATCAGCTATTAGTGTACCTGCTCAGACTAAATGTTATCAGAGCTACAAAAAATCTAGATAATAATACAAAAAGCGAATCGAAACAATGAATTCTGTTTTGTTCGCTTTTTATTTAATCTGTTACATTTTGACATTGTCATTTAATTGTATATCTACATAAAATTTACATTTTTATATGAAGTATTTGAGATAAAGGAGTATAATAACTTTAAAACTGATTACATATATATCGATAAGGAGGGCAACTCTTTATGCTGAGAAGATTTGTTACTAAGAAACACCTCGTACTTTACTTCTTTTCTATTGCCATTACTTGGCTGGAAGCAATTATCACGCCATCCCTTGTGCAAAATATTGTTGCTAGTTTTACCAATCAAGAACTAGGACTTCTTTGGAAAATTTTGATTTTAGGAATCCTTGGTAATCTCATCCTCTTACTAGGCTTGGCTGGGAAACGTTATTACTATGCCCGTTTGATTACTGATTTCAAATATGGAATCAAGAGTGCTATTTTCAAACGATTTTTAAACAGTTATGAAATTGATGAAAAGGATATTTTGTCCGACCTAGAAAACGACGTCAAGCAACTAGAAGAAAGCTATATTGAGCCAACGGTCATCATCATTTCTTCTCTTGGCTTCACAACTGTGTCCATTCTCTATGCCCTATGGACCAATTTTTACTTGGGCTTGATTTTCATCCTCTTCTACTCCTTTCCTGTACTCTGCAGTGCTATCGGATCAAAACGTTTGGATTCACTTTCTGAAAAGCGGTCCACTGTTAACCAGAGCTACTTAGCAAGCTTGATAAATTTTATTGGTGGTAGCCAACAAATTCGCCATTATCAGGGGCAAGACTACTTTTTTGCTCGCTACCAAAAGCAATTACAAACCAGTCTAGATGCCGAAATTAACTATGAAAAGCAACGAACTTTAAACAGTCTCTTGATCAATAGCATCGATGCCTTTTGTTCCGTCACCCCTATCGTCATCGGTGGCTTTATGACCTACTATAATTATTTAGATGCGGCGAGTTTTGTGGCTATCTATCTTGTTTCCCATAATATCGGCTATCAATTCCAAGAGTTGGCTTACTTTACCAACACCCGAAAAGCGACTCGAACTCTTCTCAACAAATACCAAAAACTTTTGAGCCAGTCTGACTCCATCTCGCCTAGAAACATAGAAAATATTTTCCCTATCCAACTTGACAGCATCTCCCTAGAAAAAGAGGGAAATAGCCTCCTGTCTCCGATTTCCATGCACATCAAGCAAGGAGAAAAAATCGCCATTATCGGGGAAAGTGGCTCTGGTAAGACGACACTACTCAATATCATTCATGGAGAAGAGATACCGACAAGTGGACAGATTAGCTTTGCTGGTCAAAACCTGTCACGTAAAGAAATCCCAAGCTTTAGTTCCTATATCCTCCAAGATAGCCATTACTTTGATACGCTATCTCTGGAAGACAATATCCTTCTGGGACTGGATAAAAATCCAGAGACTTTAAATCATATCCTCAAAAAAACAGGATTAGAACATTTGAAAAATCGAACGCTCAGCAATGATAGTCTGTCTGGTGGCGAGAAACAACGCCTAGAAATTGCTCGTGCCCTCTATCACGATAGTCAACTCATCTTAGCAGATGAAATTAAGGCCAATCTTGACTCGGAAAATAGCAGAAAAATTAGCGACTTACTCTTCTCCCTACCTCAAACAGTCATTGAAGTCATTCACCACTACACGGAAGAAGACTTAAAACACTATGACCAAGTCATTCACTTAAGCAAAGAAAAGTAAAAGCCTATAACATACGATTTTAAAAAGCAAGGAACTCGAATTCCTTGCTTTTTAACTCAATATCAAACTGGCTACGATAGGGCTAACAAAAACATAGAGAATACCGGTAACACCGATAGCCAAACCACCCATAGCTCCTGCTACAGAGCCATATCGAAAGGCTGTTCCCGTTCCGACAGCATGACCTGTTCCTCCAAGGGAAAGACCAACAGCTACTGGGTCGTCAATTTTCAACCACTTCAAAAGGGTTGGTCCGATAACACTGGTTAAAATCCCAGTCGCCACTACAACCACCAAGGTCACGGTCGTCAGACCTTGCAATTTTTCTGTGATTCCAACTGCCATGGCGGTTGTCACTGACTTAGGAAAGAGAGAAATGGCTAGGAAAAAGTCCATGCCAAAAATCTTAGCTACAAGGGCTGTGAAAGAGGTATTGACCACTACCGCTAGCAGACTACCAAAGAGAATACTGCGAGCATGGTGCTTCATCAAGTGGAAACTCTTATAAAGCGGAATCCCTAGAGCCACGGTCGATGGGACAATC
Organism: Streptococcus sp.; assembly: GCF_019414905.1. Taxonomy (GTDB): domain Bacteria; phylum Bacillota; class Bacilli; order Lactobacillales; family Streptococcaceae; genus Streptococcus. Next base: position 2,347 of record NZ_DXLC01000307.1, read on the forward strand.
AAGTTGTTCAGATAGACACCACCTTGGTAGTAATCTTGGTAAGAAATCCCCGTCAGCTTTAGAAAAATGATAATGAAAACAGCTGACAAAAGCAAGGGCGTTGTCAAAGGATGGGGAAAACGTCTGTAAATCAGCATTCCCACTAGATAAGCTAGGATAGACAGGGCAAGCCCAAATAGGGGATTGGAAACAAATTCACTCATTTGGCATCTCCTTTCTCATAATCTCCCTCAAACCGTCTCTTGATGAACTGAACTACCAAGGCTATGAGGATAATATTGATGACTGCTGCAAAAAAGACAATCAAAACAATTGGCAAAAGATAGGGAGCAATCACATCAAACTTCTCCATGATTCCCACTGCTGGCGGCAAAAAGAGAATGGTCATATTGGCCAGCAAGAAATTCCCCACCATGTTGACATGCCTGGTTCTCAACCACTTAAATTGCAGGGCTAGAAAAAGAATAATCAAACCGATAATACTGCCGGGTATGGGCAAATGAAAGAAACTAGAGATCCCCTCTCCGATTAGAGAAATCACAAAGAGAATCATTAATTGAACATATAATTTCATCCTAAACTCCACGAAATAGACTTCTTGCATACCAGTTTACTCTTTTTTCAGAAAATTTCAAGGAAATGCACAAGAGTCATTAAAAATTAGAGAGGAAAGGGGATACAAACAATTCTTGACTTGTGAAAACAAGCATGATTTAGGATAAAAGATGCCTGCGTCTTTCTTGCCAGCTTGATTTAAAAGTAGTATAATTATTGCATGCGCAATCATCTTGTGATGCAGAGAATGTCCGTTAATGGACATTCTTCTATGTTATAACTCTAAAAAGAAAGGAGATACTATGACCTATTTGGAAAAATGGTTTGACTTCAATCGGCGTCAGAAAGAAATCGAAAGTCTCTTGGAAGAGACTATTGCTAATCAGAGTGAACAAAGTCTGACCTTGAAAGAGTTTTACCTCCTCTACTATCTGGACTTGGCCCAAGAAAAATCTCTACGCCAGATTGACCTGCCAGACAAGCTTCATCTGAGCCCGAGCGCTGTTTCTCGGATGGTGGCTCGCTTGGAAGCTAAAAATTGCGGTCTGCTTAGTCGCAGGTGTTGTGATCAAGATCGACGCTCTAGCTTTATCTGCCTGACAAGTGATGGACAAAAAACACTGGCCTCTCTACAAAAGGCTGTCGAAGCAAGCTTGGAAACTGGTTTGGATTTCTGGGTTTAAGATGACTTTGAAAAAAAACTTGCGTGCGCAATCATTTTTCTTGACATTCTCTTTTACAAGGAGTAAAATAAAGTCATCATTAAACAAAGGAGTTTTAAACATGATTGAAATTACCTATCTAGATGCCAGCAAGAATGAAAGAACTGTGACTTTCGAGTCTTATGAAGACTTTGATCGTTCACAACAAGCTTGCCTTATCGGCGTCGCAGACTACTACCCTGTTCAAAAATTGACTTACAACGGTCATGATTTGGACTACCATGGGACTTATGGAGATATCTTTTTCTATCTCAAGAAACAAGATTTAAGCCAATATAACTAAATAAAAAAGGAGAAATACAATGGCAAAAGCAATTACAGATGCAACATTTGAACAAGAAACTAAAGACGGTTTGGTCTTGGTAGACTTCTGGGCAACTTGGTGTGGTCCATGTCGTATGCAAGGTCCAATCTTGGATAAATTGTCTGAAGAACTTTCAGAAGATGTTTTGAAAATCGTTAAAATGGACGTTGATGAAAATCCAAACACAGCTCGTGCTTTTGGAATCATGTCTATCCCAACCCTTCTCTTCAAAAAAGACGGCCAAGTGGTGAAACAAGTTGCTGGTGTTCACACAGCAGAACAAATCAAGGCCATCGTTGCTGAATTGAGCTAATCGCACTAGAGACCAAGTACTTCATTTGGTCTCTTTTTTCTTGCCCTTTGCCATTTTTCAAAAAATATGCTAGACTGTAGGTAGAATATTACGATGTTTGGGACATGCCATCGCTAAAAAAAACCTCTACTTGGTATTTTTTAGCTCCCTCAAGGGAGCTTTTTGCGTGCTCTGAACATTTCCCATTTTGGAAGGAGTATTATGAAACGTCAATCAGCCTTGGTCGTCTTTAGTGGCGGTCAAGATTCTACAACCTGCCTCTTTTGGGCTAAAGAACACTATGAAACGGTCGAAGCCGTTACCTTTGCCTACGGCCAACGCCATCACCTCGAAATTCAAGTTGCTAGAGAAATCGCTAAGGAACAGGGGATTCGTCATCATATCCTAGATATGTCTCTGCTGGGGCAAATCACTGAAAATGCCCTGACCTCTGATATGGAAATCGAGCAAAAAGAGGGAGAGGTTCCCAATACCTTCGTTGACGGTCGCAACCACCTCTTTCTGTCCTTTGCGGCAGTCCTTGCTAAGCAACGAGGTATTAAAGATATCGTGACAGGTGTCTGCGAGACAGACTTCTCAGGCTACCCCGATTGTCGAGATGTCTTTGTCAAATCCCTTAATGTTACCCTCAACCTTGCCATGGATTACGACTTCGTTATCCAAACACCTCTCATGTGGCTAGACAAGGCTGAAACTTGGGAATTAGCCGACCAACTCGGTGCCTTTGACTATGTTCGTGAAAAGACCTTAACCTGCTACAACGGGATTATCGGAAGTGGTTGTGGAGATTGTCCATCCTGCCACCTACGTCAACATGGTTTAGATGTTTATCTCTCACAGAAAGGAGAAGCCTAATGTTTTTTGCACCCAAAGAAATCAAACGAGAAACTGGGGAGTCTCTTGTCTACAATCCACACAGAACCTTGGTATCAAAAGAATTTACCTTCGATGCTGCCCACCACCTCTTTCACTATGAGGGAAAATGCAAGTCCCTGCACGGCCACACCTATCATCTGCAGATTGCTGTCAGTGGATTTTTAGATGAACGTGGCATGACCTACGATTTCGGAGATATCAAAGCGATCTACAAGAACTACTTAGAGCCCCACTTGGATCATCGCTATCTCAATGAAACTCTTCCCTATATGAACACGACTGCTGAAAATATGGTTTACTGGATTTTCCAAACCATGAACCAAGAGTTGCCAGACGAGCGCGGTCTCCGTTTGGAATATGTTCGCCTCTATGAAACTCCGACTGCCTTTGCAGAGTTTAGACGGGAGTGGTTAGATGACTAGGGAACGTGTCCTCAAACTACCAGTTTTGGAAATTTTTGGCCCAACCTTTCAAGGCGAAGGCCGTGCAATCGGGCAGAAAACCATGTTTGTCCGCACTGCAGGTTGCGACTACCACTGCGACTGGTGCGATTCTGCCTTTACATGGGATGGCTCTGAAAAGCCAACTCGTATGACTGCTGACGAGGTCATTGCTGCCTTGGATAAATTAGGGAGCTACGACTATGTAACCCTATCTGGGGGAAATCCTGCTATCCTAGCAGCCAACATGGCTGAATTGGTCACTAAACTCAAGAAACGTGGTGTCACTCTAGCTGTTGAAACTCAAGGCTCCCGCTGGCAAAATTGGTTGAAAGACATCGACCAGGTTACTCTCAGTCCAAAACCTCCTTCATCCAAGATGGAAGTCAACTTTGAAACCTTGGACTTTATCGTTTCCCAACTTGATCCAGACAAGGTCACCTTTAAAATCCCTGTCTTTGACGATGTAGATTTGGCCTTTGCCAAAGGCATACAGGAGCGCTACCAACCAGATGTTCTCTTTTTATCAGCAGGAAATCCTGAGCCTAAGGCTAGAGGCAATATTGTCCAAGACCAACTGGACCGTCTCAAAGAACTCTGGGAACGCATCGCTGCCGACGATAGCTGGAGCAATGTCCGCGTCCTTCCCCAACTCCATACCCTCCTCTACGATAACAAACGTGGTGTTTAAAATTAGAAAGAAAAAATCATGTCACAACAAGAAGAAATGAAAAACCTCAGCCTCCTCGGCAACAAAGAAACCAACTACATTTTCGAATATCAACCAGAAGTCCTGGAATCCTTTGACAATCGTCATGTGGAAAATGACTATTTTATCAAATTTAACTGTCCTGAATTTACCTCGCTTTGCCCTATTACCGCTCAGCCAGACTTTGCGACGATTTATATTTCCTACATCCCTGACAAGCTCTGTGTTGAGTCAAAATCCCTCAAACTCTACCTCTTTAGTTACCGAAATCATGGAGATTTTCACGAAAACTGTATCAACACCATCGGTAAAGACTTGGTCAACTTGCTAGACCCTCGCTATTTAGAAGTCTGGGGAAAATTCACACCGCGCGGTGGCATTTCAATCGACCCCTACTACAACTACGGTAAGCCAGGAACTAAGTATGAAGGCTTGGCAGAACAACGCCTCTTCCAACACGACCTTTATCCAGAGAAAATTGACAACCGTTAAACTCATACTCAATGAAAATCAAAAAGCAAACTAGGAAACTAGCCGCAGGTTGCTCAAAGCACTGCTTTGAGGTTGTAAATGAATCTGACGTGGTTTGAAGAGATTTTCGAAGAGTATCATACGAAAAAGCCCTGTTCCTCAAGATGAGGAGCAAGGCTTTTTGAGTTTCAATTATTCTTCTGTTCCAAGACAGTTTTTAGCAACAAGTGCTGCAAGAACACCACCAACGATTGGGGCAAGGATGAAAATCCATACTTGTTGAAGGGCTGCACCACCTACCAAGACAGCTGGTGCCAAGCTACGAGCTGGGTTAACTGAAAGTCCAGTAATGTTCAATCCCACAAGGATCATCGCCATCAATGACAAACCGATTACCAAACCAGCAATCGCGCCATTTCCCTTGCTTTCTGAAGTCACAGTCATGATAACCAAGACAAACAAGAAAGTTGCGATGACTTCAAATAAGAAACCACCAAAGACAGTGACTCCGTTTGCCAAGGCATTTTCACCAAGACTTGCAGTTGACATACCTGAATTTGCCAAGAGGAAGAGTACAGATCCAGATGCAAGGAAAGCACCAACCACTTGTCCGAGGATGTAGTTTACAAGCTCAGAAGATGACAAACGTTTGTTTACAAACATAGCGATCGAAACAGCTGGATTCAAGTGAGCACCTGAAACAGTTCCGATTGAGAAAGCTGCGACTACGATTGCCAAACCAAAGGCAAAAGCAATTCCAAGGTGTCCAAGACCATCAAGACCATTTCCAAAAACAACAGCTCCTGTTCCGATGAACACAAGCATGAACGTACCGATTAACTCAGCAACAAATTTTTTCATTTTCTTTCTCCTTTTTTCAAAAACTAGATACTAGTCTATCAAAAGAGGGAAAAGGTTTCAAGAAAATTGATTGGAAAGTTTCAGGTTAGAATTCTATAAAAACGGTAGTGTTTATTTGAAACATTTTTTCTAAAGGTATATAATATCAACATAGTTCAAATATGTTATTAACCCCCTAATTTGAACTACCTTTTACAACTTTGCTGTTCTTTTATGAACGTTTGAATGGTATCGTGGATACCAAGGAGGAATCATATGTCTAAAGTAGCTATCGTTACAGGTGCAGGTCAAGGGATC
>NZ_DXLC01000308.1:0-3481 GCF_019414905.1 Streptococcus sp.
TCAGTTGGAAGTGGGATTGGACCCGCAACTTGTGCACCTGTACGAGTAGCTGATTCTACGATTTTTGCAGCCGCTGTATCAAGCGTACGGTGTTCGTAAGCTTTCAAACGGATACGGATTTTTTTGTTTGCCATCTTTTTCTCCTTTTCGTCTATTTAAGATAATAGGCTAGCTCCACAAGAAAACCGACGCGGTGTTGCGTGGCAATGCAACCGAGCGTGTCGCAACCTCTTGCATCAAAGCTAAGGCTGTAATTTACAGCACCATAATAGAATAACACAAAGCCCCTGCGATTGCAAGGGATTTGTTGCTGTTTTTTAAAATTTTTAACATGAAAATGTTTTCCTTTTTGGCAGGTCATTTATTTAAGTACTTTATGGAAGAAAGTTATTCTCTCTTCACCTGTTCATAGCTTTCTTTTCCATCATTGAGCTTGTCCCAAATCACTACTTGCCCACTTTTGAGCGATTTTTGCACATCGATAATTCGTTGATTGGAGGAACCTCGAAACTGGAGCATGAGATTTCTCTTAGTTCGGTCATATCTTCCATCAACAAGAATGTCAATCAGCGACAAGAGTTCCAATTTATCTGGAGTTTCCAACATCATTTCTTCCCAAGTGTAGCCCGTCCAGGACCAGATGTCTTTATCTGGCAATTCCTTCCGAATGCGCTTAACGAGTGGCAAAAGAATCCCAGTATTGAGAAAAGGCTCCCCTCCCAGCAAAGTCAAGCCTTGAACATAGGGTTGAGCTAGATCTGCCATGATCTGCTCTTCTAATTCTGCTGTATAGGGAATACCAGCATTAAAAGACCAAGTCGCAACATTATAACATCCCTCGCAGTGAAACATACAGCCTGATACATAGAGAGAGTTACGCACGCCTTCTCCATCCACAAAGTTAAAGGCCTTGTAGTCGATGATACGCCCTTGACTGAGTTCCTCGCTTTTCCATTCTTGTGGTTTTGGATTATTCATTCGCTACCTCTATCCAATAACGCTCAACTCCATTACGAACATCCTCAAGGAGCCCACCATTTACTAAAATGACTGCTCTGCTAGCAGGATTATTTACGCTACAGGTCACAAGAGTTCTCTTGATGTTCTTTCCCTTAGCAACTTGCAAGCCCTGACGGAGAGTTTCCTTAGCATAACCCTTGCCTCTTTCTGATGGACGAATGGAGTAGCCAATGTGGCCAGCATAATTCAGTAACCCCTCATTCAGTCTCAATCGCAGATTCAAAAATCCTAGAGCACGACCTACATCATCAAATGATACAAATTGAATAGAAGGAACACGATTTTCAGGCAAGTTTATTCCCATCTCTTTTTGCATATTTGTTTCCAACCACTCTTCATACACAAAGTTCTCTGTATCCCAAAATCCTCCATCATGGGCTGATTGGCTCTTTTCAAACTCTGCCATCATCTCTAAAACTGTTTCTTTATCTGCTAATCTTGGTCTTCGTAGTTCCATCCTTACCTCCCACTATTAGAAAAGTGAGAGCTGACTCTCATACTCTTCGAAAATCTCTTCAAACCACGTCAGCGTCGCCTTACCGTAGATATATGTAACTGACTTCGTCAGTCTTATCTACAACCTCAAAGCAGTGCTTTGAGCAACCTGCGGCTAGCTTCCTAGTTTGCTCTTTGATTTTCATTGAGTATCACTTTTATTTTTTCTTATTCTTGTTTAAAAATTGTTCTTTGAGGTTGAGCAAGCGTTCTTTTTTACCAGCTCCACCTTTAGAGTGTTTCTCGTGATAACGGGTCACTTGTGCACGCCCCTTATCATCTAATTGATATTTTCCCATTTCATTTCTTTCTAATTTGTTACTTGATGTCCAGCTATTTTAATCGTTGAACCATTCATATGTTTGACACGCGCAGCGATTTCCTTGTGACGTCCATTAACCATCGGACGCGCTTGAGGATTCCCTAGATAGCCACAAGTCCGTTTAACAACGTCTACTGTTTTAGGGTCGCTATTGCCACAGTTAGGGCAAGCAAATCCTCTCTCAGTTGGTTCAAAATCCCCTTCAAAGTCACACTTGTAGCAACGGTCAATTGGAGTATTGGTCCCCAAATATCCCACACGGTCATAAGCATAATCCCAGACAGCTTCCAAGGCTTTAGGATTTTGCTGAAGGACTGGATACTCACAATAATGGATGAAACCACCTGACGCACCTGCTTCTGGATAGACTTTTTCAAAATCCAATTTTTCAAACGGTGTTGGATTTTTACGAACATCATAGTGGAAAGAGTTGGTGTAGTATTCCTTGTCTGTAATATCAGGAATAGAACCAAACTTCTCTGTATCTAGTCGACAGAAACGGTCTGTCAAACTTTCAGACGGTGTTGAGTAAATAGAGAAATGATAGCCATATTGATCTGACCACTCTTCTACACGGCGTTTCATATCTCGAATAATGTCTAGCGTGAATTCCTTAGCATCTGGATTACTTTCCCAGCTGTTACCAAAGAAAACTGTCGCTACTTCGTACAAACCGATATAGCCTAGTGAAACTGTCGCACGACGATTCTTAAAGAGCTGGTCAACACTTTCTTCCTTACCTAGACGATGGCCAAAAGCACCGTACTGATAGAGGATAGGAGCATTGGCTGGCGTCGCCTCTTTAGTGCGTTCGACACGATAAACAAGAGCATCTTCAGCGATATTCATCCGCTCGTTGAAGATTTCCCAGAACTTATTCATGTCGCCCTCAGACTCAAGAGCAATACGAGGCAGGTTAACTGTCACAACACCCAAGTTCATCCGGCCTGAATTGACTTCTACACCATTTTCATCCTTCCACCCTTGAAGGAACGAACGGCAGCCCATAGGAACTTTGAAAGAACCTGTCAACTCAACAATCTTATCATAAGACAAGACGTCTGGGTACATCCGTTTGGTTGCGCACTCTAGAGCCAATTGCTTGATATCGTAGTTGGGTGTCCCTTCCTCTAAGTTAAGGCCTCTTTTAAGCGTGAAAATAAGTTTAGGAAAGATAGCTGTACGGTGTTCTGAACCAAGCCCATTGATACGAATGTTTAAAATTGCCTTTTGAATTTCCCGCTCAAAACGACTAGTTCCTAGACCAAAACCTAGCGAAGTAAAAGGTGTTTGTCCATTTGAAGTAAAGAGAGTATTGATTTCATACTCGAGTGATTGCATGGCATCGTAGATGTCTTTTTGCGTTTTCTTCCAGGCATAATCTTCCCGTTTTTCAGGCAAGACCCATTCTTCTGCATCTTTTAGATGTTTTTGATAGTTCTTCTCTGCATAAGGCGCCAAAACTTCATCGATACGGTCAGCTGAACAGCCACCGTACTGGCTAGAAGCAACGTTGGCGATAATTTGGGAAATCTGAGCTGTTGCAGTCTGGATAGACTTGGGACTTTCTACCTCTGCATTTCCAATCTTAAAACCATTTTCCAACATACCTTTAAAATCAATCAAACAGCAGTTGGTCATAGG
>NZ_DXLC01000309.1:0-1018 GCF_019414905.1 Streptococcus sp.
ATGGGTTGCACCCCTTTTTTGACCCTCACGGTTCAAAAAATTCACTGCTTTTTCGGCCCACAAAAGTGGACTCGAAAAAAAATCGGCGTGAATAACGCACCGAAAAAATTACCTAGAAACTCATCAATCATCAAGCACTTACTCATATCGTCCAACACCTCAGCCGTACTCTCAATCAAACTCGTATTCAACTCATGAAGTAATTTGACAAGAAATCCATTGACTATCGTGCCTTAAAATACTGCTGGCGATTGGTTCTCAAAGACATCAAACGCAATGCCTTTGGTTTTCGGAACTTTGAAAACTTTAAAAAACGGATTTACCTCGCTTTGAACTTCACAAAAAAGAGAACCAAGATGGTTCTCTCTAGGGCTTAGTTATATGTCCACCCACTACAGTTGACAATGAGCATTTTTAAGAGCAATAATCTAGCTCATCTAAATTATTTGACCGTGAGAATACGACGCACATAGGTTTTGAATGGAGTCTCGGTCACATTTTGCACCTCAGTAATGATATGGAAGGTATCGTCTGACTTTGCATCGTCAGGGATATGAACCGTGAGACTTGCGCCCTCTTCTGTTATATCGAAGACATAATGCGGGTCCACCTCTTCGGAATGTAGGGAGGCCATTCTGCCGTCCCCTCGTAGCGCTCCTGAATAGACTTGAGGGCTCTGGCAGTTGTATTGGTCCCGCCCCAGGTCTGGATATAGAGGGTTCGGGGGTCATCGTCCAAAATGAGCTCCTCTAAAAAACGTGATCCTTCCGTCACTTCCTTTTTCTAAAATCTAGTTTTTTTAAAAAATAGGCTATCTTCCAGAAGTAGAAAGCCTATTTTTTATGAGATGCTTGAGTGCTTACGCTTTCAATTTGTCAAATTTTGCTTTGACATTTGCCTTGAATTCTTCAAGTTTATCCTTGCGTTCGGCTTTACGTTCAGCCTTCATTTGTGCACGTGCCTGGTTGTAGAGGTCTTCTTGGACTTGCAGAGCTGCTTCGATTTCGGCTACGACGGT
>NZ_DXLC01000309.1:1028-1968 GCF_019414905.1 Streptococcus sp.
TGCTACATCCCAACGCACGATTTGGGTGTCGTACTTGGTGAAGTAAGCATCGATGACTGCTTCGTTGTCTTCTTGCACCAAGGCAACAACGGCTGTTTCACCGTTAGTCAATTTCTGAGAAACAACGTCAATCAGGCCAGTTTCTGCCGTATCAATGGTATCACCAGCAGCCAAACCATAGAGGCTACCCATACCATAACCAAACAAGACGCCGATAGGACCACCCAAAAGCCCGATAACTGCACCGAACAAGCCACCTTTTAGGGCTGCATCCGTCGTTGAATCTTCAAAGTCATAGCGTTCTTTTTCAACGATATGACCGTTTTCATTTTTGACCAAGGCGATTTGAGCAACCTTGGTCGTCTGAGTTTGGCGGAAAGCCTTCAAATCCGCAAAGGACTGATAAGCTTCGCTTTCAGTGTTAAAGATTGAAACTACTAGGTTTTCCATAGTTAGTACCTCTTTTCTAAAAATCACATATACATTATAACACAGTTTTCTTTTTTTGAAACTACTTTTATGCGACAATTTACATGATATGTCGCAATTTGTCAGCGTCGAAGGACTGGTGCAGGCAGCGGTATATCCTTGCCATATCTCGGGCCAGACACTCTGGCGACTCTGAGTGATTATCAAGAAAGGCGTCCAGCAACATCTTAAAGCCACCCGTGCAAAAAGTCAATAAATGTGTCTTTCCTACAAATCCCCACCACTGATAGGGGGTACGAACATACACGAAAGTAGGGCTAAACCCATGATACGTATAATGACGGTTGAACTGATTAATCCCTATATCCGTCATGTGGAACATAGCACGTAGTACCTGGGGCGGAGTAAAAGTAGTCGCTAGCGATCTTAAAGTTGTCGGTGACTAAGCATGGAAAAACAACATGAAGATTGACTACTTCGCTGTAACATCAAAGATGCCCCATCATAAAAG
>NZ_DXLC01000031.1:0-13500 GCF_019414905.1 Streptococcus sp.
GCGCCACTCCCATAGTCGAATAATTGGTTTTTTCTGATAGTCGTATGATTTTGAGGTGATTTCATTTAATTTGTAAAGAATATCTTCAAATTGACTGTAATTAGCAATTTTTTCAAATATTCCTAACAACAAAAGTAATGAATCTCTGATTAGAAATGAATATTCAATATCAAACATCTCAACTTGTTGTAAAATTTTATCAGCTATTACTAAGAAGGTATTCACTTCAATCTCATCTATTATCGTATCTTGGTGTACTAATCTTACCAAAAATAGCTTTATGATTAAAATATCGTTAACTTCATATTTTGATTTCAACAAAATGTGATCGAAATACTCTTGTAAAATCATTCCTAAATTGCTATCATCATTCCACCAACCAAAATCATCATATGCTTGTAAAACATCTATGATAAACCTTTCTTCCTCAGGAAGTCTATCATAATATTCTTCAAAGATCTTATCAAAAACACTCTCTTTCTTTTGGGCGATAGTTTCATCTTCGTATGTAGGAGTCCTCATCAAGAAATACTTCAATTCTAGATATTCCTTATCCAACTCTATATAACTTGGCATCAACTTGTAATCTTCAACCCCCAAACGTTCAGCGATATATTTTAACTTTGTTAGTGTTGGTCTAGATTCTCCATTTTCAATTCTAATTAATTGACGAATACTTAATTCAGACTCATCCCCACAAAATTCTGAACGACTGATTTTTTTAGCCAAACGTAATCTTTTAATTTTTTCGCCAAACTCTCGCAACCTACAAGAACCTCCTGAGTTGTTTACCTCTATTATAGCATATACTGAATCAAACTATCTGTCAGAACTAAAGACTAAGACTTTAATACTGAGTCTCGGTTTTTGTATATTATTCAAGTAACAAAGCAACCACTCCCCAGTAATGCAAGTGCAAAATCCCCTAGAATGTGATAAAATAAAAAGAGAACTCTATCAAGGAGGAAAACATGGAAAAACAAACCGTCGCCGTCTTGGGGCCTGGTTCTTGGGGAACGGCCCTTTCACAAGTCTTAAATGACAATGGACACGAGGTACGTATTTGGGGAAACATTCCCGAGCAAATTAATGAAATTAATACCTATCATACTAACAAGCACTACTTTAAAGATGTCGTTCTAGATGAAAATATCATTGCCTACACCGACTTAGCAGAGGCATTAAAAGATGTAGATGCGATTTTGTTTGTTGTCCCAACAAAAGTGACACGACTTGTTGCCCAACAAGTTGCAAAAACCTTGGACCATAAGGCTATCATCATGCACGCTTCAAAGGGATTAGAGCCTGATAGCCATAAACGATTATCAACCATCCTTGAAGAAGAGATTCCTGAACAGCTCCGCAGTGATATCGTCGTTGTCTCAGGGCCTAGTCATGCAGAAGAGACCATTGTACGTGACCTGACTTTAATCACTGCTGCTTCTAAAGATTTACAAAAAGCTCAATACGTTCAAGAACTCTTTAGTAATCACTACTTCCGACTTTATACCAATACGGATGTTATTGGAGTTGAAACTGCTGGTGCTCTTAAAAATATTATTGCTGTCGGTGCCGGAGCTTTACATGGTCTGGGATTTGGTGACAATGCCAAGGCAGCCATCATCGCTCGAGGCTTGGCTGAAATTACTCGCCTAGGGGTAGCACTCGGGGCCAGTCCATTAACCTATAGTGGCTTGTCTGGTGTAGGAGACTTGATCGTAACGGGAACCTCCATCCACTCTCGTAACTGGAGAGCTGGAGATGCCCTTGGTCGGGGAGAATCCCTAGCTGATATCGAAGCCAATATGGGCATGGTAATCGAAGGAATTTCAACGACCCGAGCAGCCTATGAACTAGCGCAAGAACTTGGAGTCTATATGCCGATTACGCAGGCCATTTATCAAGTTATCTACCACGGAACCAATATCAAAGATGCCATTTATGACATCATGAACAATGAATTTAAAGCAGAAAATGAGTGGTCTTGACACTCTATAGAAAGGATTCTTATGACATCAAAAGTTAGAAAGGCAGTCATCCCTGCCGCTGGACTTGGAACTCGATTTTTACCAGCAACCAAGGCCCTTGCCAAAGAAATGTTGCCAATTGTAGACAAACCAACTATCCAGTTTATCGTGGAAGAGGCTCTCAAATCAGGTATTGAAGATATTCTAGTTGTCACTGGTAAATCAAAACGTTCTATTGAGGACCACTTTGACTCGAACTTTGAGCTTGAATACAATCTTAAGGAAAAAGGCAAAACAGATTTGTTAAAATTGGTAGATGAAGCAACTGGTATGCGCCTCCATTTCATTCGCCAAACTCACCCTCGTGGTCTTGGAGACGCTGTCCTACAAGCCAAAGCTTTTGTAGGGAATGAGCCTTTCGTTGTTATGCTGGGTGATGACCTTATGGACATCACAAATGAGAATGCCGTTCCTTTGACAAAACAACTGATGAATGATTACGAAAAGACACACGCATCAACCATTGCTGTCATGCCTGTACCACACGAAGACGTTTCATCATATGGAGTTATCGCTCCTCAAGGTGAAGGGATTAATGGTCTCTATAGCGTTGAAACTTTCGTTGAAAAACCAGCTCCCGAAGATGCACCAAGTGATTTAGCTATTATCGGTCGCTATCTACTCACACCTGAGATTTTTGATATCTTAGAAAATCAAACTCCTGGTGCTGGAAATGAAATCCAACTTACTGATGCTATTGATACGCTCAATAAAACACAGCGTGTTTTTGCCCGTGAATTTACAGGAGCTCGTTACGACGTTGGGGATAAGTTTGGCTTTATGAAAACATCTATTGACTACGCCCTCAAGCACCCACAAGTCAAAGATGCCTTGAAAAATTACCTCATCCAACTTGGAAAAGAATTGGCTGAGAATGAATAGAATTAGTTTCCAGATAATAAATTAAGTCTCCAGCAAGTTGACTCTGGAGACTTAATTATTTTACAAATTTACATACAATTTAAAGATTTATGTGATATGTCTCTAAATCTACCAACTCAACCTCGGTCCTTAATGACGGATTACAGATTTTCAATCAAAAATCGATTTGAAGTTTTAATGATATTTGCTATTTTGGGGACGTTTAAATCATCTGTATACAGAAAATGTTTTTTCTTCTCCTTATTTTTAGCTAGAAACTCACTTCTTGCTTGTATTGATAAGTTGCCCACTCTTTCAATTTCTTTTCGAGAACCATCCCTATCTTTCAAGGTTTTTTCTTCGGCCATTAAGACACAATATTTTAGGGCAACTTGTTTTTCTTTTAAGAAGGTTGCAATTTTCTTTAGTTGCTCTTCAAAAATGACATATTCTATCACAACGGTAATGCCTCGGTCGATGAAATTATTGATCAGACTGATGATATTATCCCAAAATAAATCCATGTAATAACCATCATCTTCCCAAGGAGCCACGAGTCCTCCTTTAATCATTAAATAAATCATGTCGCCTTCAATTACTGCACTTTTCTTAAAAGAATAGGCCAACTCCTTACTGACTGTGCTTTTCCCAACACCAGGAGGACCTGAAATGATGTAAACACAATTTTCCATTCGACTACCTCGTCCGTTCTTTTATTATTGACTATTATAGCATTTTTTAGTCTATTAAAGATCAGACAAATTCATCAAATCATAAGATACAAGAAACTCGCTATTCTTCCAATTTTGCAACAAAAAAGCCATCTTTGTAGATGACTTATTGGCAACTGAATCCATGCGCATTTAACTATTCATTCCCTACACATAGCTCATTCCCTTGTAGAAAAGCAGAACTGCGAGCCCTACGAACAACACTACTGCTACCAGTCTCTGACTAGCGCTATACATCCGTCTTTCTCCTCGAACTGGAAAGATAACTGCTAGAAATGCGCCACCAACTGCACCTCCGATATGGCCTGCTAGGCTGATTCCGGGAATCAGAACACTTCCAATAATGTTAACCACAAAAAGTGTCAGATAGGATTGCCCCAACTGCTGGATATAAGGATTACGCGTTGCATAGCGAAGAACAATAATTGCAGCAAATAGCCCATAGAGAGAAGTCGAGGCTCCTGCTGCTAAGGATTTGGGACTAAATACAAAAACAAAGAGATTGCCCATCATTCCAGATAAGAGATAGAGAAAGAAAAACTGCTTAGAACCGAAAATCTCCTCTACTTGCCTACCAAGATAATAGAGCGAAAGCATATTAACAATGAAATGCTCCCACCCAATATGAACAAAAATGGCAGAGAAGAGACGCCAAATCTGCTCAGGAAAGAGGCGAATGGCAGGCCCGTACATGGCTCCAAATCGAAATAGGGTATCTGCCCTGTAAAAGTTTCCCCCTGTGGTCACCAACATTAGTAGAAATACCAAGGCCGTCACTAAGAGAAAGAAACTCGTCACAGGGTAACGCCTATCAAAGATTTCTTTCATCAATCAGTACCTCCTGAACAGGAATATCATGATTTTCAGGGCTAAAGTCCCGAATTTGACAAGGATAAACCGTACTCAAAGTATGACTAGTAAAATGTTTCAGATAGCGGTCATAATAACCTCCACCATAGCCAATCCGATAGCCTTCCATCGTAAAAGCTAACCCCGGAACATGAATCAAATCAATCTGAGAGGCATCCACCACTTCCAAATTTCCCTGTGGTTCCAGTAAGCCAAAGGAAGTTTTGACCAGTTGTTGCGGATCATAGACCACAAAGTCCATGCGCCCCTTGGGATAGGTTTTTGGTATCAGAACCTTCTTGCCATCCTTCAGCGCCTGCTCAATCAATTCCTGCGTTTGAAACTCATGAGGAAAAGAGAGATAGGTTGCAATAACCTTGGCTTCTTGGTAAAAGGGGTGTTGTAAAAGTCGTTCAGTTAAAGTTTGGTCTATAAACTGTTTTTGCTGTCGAGGGATAGCCTTCATTTCTTGCAAGACTTGCTTGCGTAATTCTGCTTTCATAGACAATTCCTCTACTCTGCTGCCTTCTTTTTCAGGAAACTAGAGACTGCATCCACCCCAATAGCTAAAGCATCTTCCTTGGGACTCATTTGAGGGTGATGAAGAGCGTAGGGACTATCGATACCTAGCCAGAACATAACACCATCAACTTTTGAAAGGAGATAACCAAAGTCCTCACCAGTCATAGCAGGCTCGATATCAATCAACTCGATTCCCTCTTTTTCTTCAAAGAAGTCCATCAATTCACGCGCCAATGCTGGATGGTTCTCAACAGGCAGATAACCACCTTGCTTGAGTTCCACTTCTACTTCCATATCGAAGGCAGCTGCAACCCCTTCTGCAACTGTTTTGACCCGCTTTTGCACCAAGAGACTCATGTCCTGTGTCAAGGCCCGAATAGTTCCATGCAAAAAGGCTGTGTCTGTGATAACATTATTGGTTGTTCCAGCTTGGAAAACTCCAAAGGTCACCACTGCTCCCTCGATTGGGTTGACATTGCGGCTGACAACTGACTGTACTTGGGTTACAAAGTAACTAGCAGCCACCAAGGCATCATTTGCTTCATGCGGAAAGGCTGCGTGTCCTCCCTTTCCTTTGAAACGAATCTTCACCTCACAGGTCCCTGCAAAGAGCGTATGAGTATTGGTCGCAATCTGGCCTACTTTCAAATCTGGTCGAACATGGAGGCCATAAAATTGATCTGGTAACCAATCTCCAAAAGCGCCATCCTCATACATGAGCATGCCACCAGCTTCATTTTCTTCAGCAGGCTGAAACAGAAAGAGCAGATTGTTCTTTAGTTGCTCCTCAAGGGCTCGCTCAAGACAGCCCAAGGCAATAGTCATATGAAAATCATGGCCACAAGCGTGCATGCGACCTTGGTGCTGGGAAGCGAAAGGAAGGCCTGTTTGTTCGACGATAGGCAGACCATCAATATCTGTCCGCCAACCAATGGTACGCTCTGGCTGACTTCCCTGCAAGTAAACCAAAATACCTGTCCGCCAAGTTCGAACTTGGACAAAATTCTTGCCCGCAGTCAATTTCTCAATCACATCCAGCAAATAAGCCTGAGTCTTGAACTCCTCCAAGCCAATCTCTGGAATCTGGTGCAAATCTCGTCTAGTCTGAATCAAATCTAACATCTATCTATCCTCCGATATAGCAGAAAGAGGCTGGAAGAAGGGTTCCGCCTCTTTATTACTTTTACAATTATAAGGTACGAAGCGCATCCTCTAGCGCTGTTTTTTGTTGGGTTTGGGCATCAATCTCTTTGATGATACGAGCTGGAACACCTGCTACCACCACGTTTTCTGGGACATCTTGGGTAACAATAGCTCCTGCTGCGACAACTGAACCACTACCGATTTGGACTCCTTCGATAACCACTGCATTGGCACCGATAAGAACATTGTCTCCAACACGGACTGGTTCTGCGCTAGCTGGCTCAATTACACCTGCAAGAACGGCACCTGCACCAACGTGGCTGTTTTTCCCAACGATGGCACGGCCACCAAGGATGGCACCCATATCAATCATGGTTCCTGCACCGATTTCAGCACCGATATTGATAACGGCTCCCATCATGATAACAGCATTGTCACCAATTTCAACCTGATCACGGATAATAGCACCTGGCTCGATACGAGCATTGATAGCACGTTTGTCTAGCAAGGGAACTGCTGAATTACGAGCATCTTGCTCAACAACATAGTCTTGATTTTCTACAAAACCATTGAGAAGCGGAGCCACATCCTTCCAGTCTCCAAATAGGACATTCCCTAGTTTGACAACAGAGCTTGGTACAGCAGTTGCAAGTTGTCCTTCAAAGGTTACTTTAACACTAGTTTTCTTTTCAGCATTGGCGATAAATTGGATAATTTCTTGTGCGTTCATTTTTGTGGCAGTCATAGGCGCCTCCTAGTTCATTTTAATGATACCTATTCTACCAAAAAAGGCCTCAAATTTGAAGCCTTTTTGTTTGTTTTTAGGTATGATTTTTAGGGATGTGAGATAAAACGTGCTGTCGGTAAAAGCAAGCCCCTACCGATACAACCTAAAAACACTCTTCACAACTATCTCCCCGTGTTTTATTGACTATTCTAGTATAGCACACTTTTAGAATTAAGAAAAGACTTTTTATTTACTTTCTTTCGCTTCTTCTATCGATAGGAAAATCATGGGCAAAATAATCAAGGCCATAGCTAGAAGAAGGGACCAATCCACTACCAATCCTAAAAACAAAACACTCAAAAGGGCAGAAGAGAGAGGTTCACTGGCACTGATAACGGAAACCACCAAGGGAGAAACCAAAGACACAGCCTTCATGGAAATGAAAAAGGCAAAAGCTGTACCGAAGAAAGCGATAATGAGGCAAATCAAGATACTCCAAATATCAAGAGTAAAGGAAAGCTGGTAAACCGGCGAGAGGACATTGCTAAATAAACCGGCCAAAATCATCCCCCACCCAACTGTGGGTACAAAACCATATCTCTTAGCGAAAGGCTGAGGTAGGATAACATTAAACATAACACCCATGGCACTCAGCAAACCTGTTATAAGAGCTAGCGGCGTCATGGATAACTGAGAGAGATCCCCCTTTGTCGCCATCAAGCAAACACCCAACATGGCAACCAAAATATAGAAAATAGCGCTTTTTGACGCTCGTTTTTGATAAACCAAACGATTGTAAAAGAGGATAAAGACAGGACTGATAAACTGTAAAATAGTTGCTGTCGCTGCATTTGAGTATTCTACACAGAGATAGAAAAAATACTGAACTGAAAAAATCCCTAAAATAGCATAGGCTAAAAAGGGCAGGTAATTTTTCTTATCTCGCCAAATATATAGCACTTGCGATTTTAATTGTATTGCAGACCAAATGAGCACAAGACCCCCTGCCAGTGTCAAACGCATAGAGGTAATCCAGCCAGAGGACACTTGATAATGAGTAAAAAAATATTCTCCTAAAATTCCACAGACTCCCCAGATTAAGCCGGATAAGAGCGAATAAATGGTTCCTTTAATAATCTTTTTCTGATACTGATTCATACCTTTATTGTAACACGAAAGGACAAAAGAAAAAAGTGACAATCAATTGATTGGCCACTTCATTTAGAAAAGTTTAAAGAACTTATCGTCTCGTCCTTGAAGAAGAAGGTCGTGTAGCACTTGAGTTACTGCTATCGCTAGAACTACCACTTGAACTGCTGGAGCTTGATGAAGTTGGTAGACTCCCCACGATGCTAGACCAAGCATTCTGATAATCCGCATCACTTCCACCAATAGCAAAGCGATAACTGGTCGTTGGCGCTCCTGCCTTATTAGCCCAATAGCTGGTAACAGTCGAACCTGTGACCTCTACTTCTTTTCCTTCAACAGAAACCTTCCCTGGTTTTTGACCTGTTGATTTCAAGACTTCGGATTTTACTACACTAGGATCTAAAGCGAAGCGCTCGTTCCCCCAAATGCTTGGGGAGGCTTGCTGAATCGCATTTACCAGATGAGCCATGTAATTAGAGTTATTGGAATAACCTGCTCTACGTGACAATGAATGGTTATCATCATGCCCAATCCAGCCACCTAGGGTTAATCTAGGTGTCGAAAGCATGAGCCACATATTTTCGTCTTGGTTGGTTGTCCCAGTCTTCCCAATCCAATCTGCATTAGCTAAAGTAGGATTTAAAGAAGTCAGGTTAGTCTTGAAGGTTGTTGTCACACGAGAGGATAGAACTTCTCGCAACAATCCTTGCATAATTGTCGCAGTAGCTTTTGAATAGACTTGAACCGGTTTATCCTGATACTCATAAACTACTCTACCATCTGCTGCTTCAATTTTAGAAATTACATGTTTTTTATGATATAGACCATTATTTGCTAGAGTCTGATAGCCATTGGTATGCTGGGCAACTGTGACCTCAATACCACCACCCATTGGCAGACTCTCAATACCGTACTCAGGAATCTCGTAGCCCATCTTTTCCATATAACCCTTGACATCAACACCCTTTTCACGGAGCATACGATAGGTCCAGTAAGCCGGGATATTCCATGAATAGTTCAAGGCTTCTCCCAAGGTCATCATTCCTGTCCCCTTGCTATTAGCATACATAATTGGGTTGCCATTGGCAAAGTTTGTTGGATAGTTAGACAGAATCGTCTCACTTCCCATCAAGCCCTGGTCAATAGCAATACCGTAGGCCAGCAAAGGTTTGGTAGTAGAAGCTGGTGAACGTTTGGTATCAAAGGCATGATTGTTTTGATTTTCTTGATAATTGCGACCACCTACAAAGCCTAGAATAGCACCTGTTTGGTTGTCCATCAAGACATTCCCTACTTCTACACGACCAGTTCCGTCGTCTAAAAGATAACCATAGTCAGCAACCGCATTTTGCATGGCAGAATGAATTTTCTGGTCTATGGTAGTAGTAATCTTATAACCACCATTTTCAATCTCCTTGGCCGCCAAGTCGCGATAAAACTTCTGAGTTGCCTCATTTTTCAACTCCTTAGCGGAGACATTGTCTCTCTGAGCTAGATAGTCATACATACGTTCCTGAGCTTCTGCCAAGGCTGTAAAGTATAAATAGCCGCGGGACACACCTGTGACTGTAGCTGAAGGGAGAAAGTCCTGTTTAAGATTGTAATCCTTATATTGAGAATACTCGTCTTTGCTTAAGGCACCTGTACGATACATACTGTAAAGAACTGCCTTAGCCCGTCTCAAGCCTATTTCTAAGTCTTTATCACTCTTCAACTCCCCAGTATTTTCATAAGGGGAATAGGTAATAGGACTCTGTGGAAGTCCTGCTAAAAATGCTGCTTGAGGAACAGTCAACTGACTTGCATCTACACCGAAAATCCCCTCAGCTGCCTGCTGAGCTCCTGCAATATTCTGCCCCTTATTATTTCGGCCAAACGGAGCCACATTGAGATAAGTCGTTAAAATCTCATCCTTATTCATGGCGCGTTCCAAGGCAAGAGCATCTACAATTTCTGTCGCCTTACGAGCCAAAGTCGGCGCATCCCCAACCACCTGCTGTTTAATCAGTTGCTGGGTCAAGGTTGACCCCCCACTTGAGGAACCCAAACCTACAAATTTCCCCAAGGTCGCACGAATCACCGCCTTGGGCACTACACCCTTATGTTCTTTAAAGTGTTCGTCTTCCGTCGCAATGATAGCTTTCTTCAGATTTTCCGAAATTTGCTCAGATGAGATAGAAGTGCGCAACAAATCACTCTCTATGGAGGCAATCACCGTCCCATCCGCATAGGTAATCTCTGAAATAGAAGAGATGTCCTTGACCTGATGTACCAATTCTTCTGTCTGAGGCACCCGAACCTTGTCAAATAAGGCCACCCCGTACCCCAAAGCAATCCCAGCTCCCAACATTCCTCCTAGAAAACCGAGGATAAAGAGTAAGTTAAATAAGGCTTTTATACTCAGTAAAATAGCTGGAAAAATAGCTGGCTTCTCTAAGGATTTAGATTTTTGGACACTTGAACCTTTCTTGACCGGCCTATCTGATTTTTTATTTTTTTGTTTTTGCTGGAAAAATTCCAGCATTTTTCGTTTTAATTCATTTAATTGATTTTGCATGGATTTCCTCACTCTATCTATTATACCACAAAAGGGAAACTTTCAATAAAATAGCCACTTTCTTCCCTATTCTGCTAGGCTATTGCCCAAGTTTGTGATACAATAGTTAGAAACAATAATTTTAAAAAGGAGAAAAGACACATGCACATTTTTGATGAGCTAAAAGAGCGTGGTTTGATATTTCAAACGACTGATGAAGAAGCTTTGCGTAAAGCCCTAGAAGAAGGTCAAGTTTCTTATTATACTGGCTACGATCCAACTGCTGACAGCCTTCACCTAGGCCACCTTGTCGCAATCTTGACAAGTCGTCGCTTGCAGCTAGCAGGTCACAAACCTTATGCGCTCGTTGGCGGTGCTACAGGTCTCATCGGAGATCCGTCCTTCAAAGATGCTGAACGTAGTCTCCAAACAAAAGACACAGTAGATGGCTGGGTCAAGTCTATCCAAGGACAACTTTCTCGTTTTCTTGACTTTGAAAATGGCGAAAATAAAGCTGTCATGGTCAACAACTACGACTGGTTTGGCAGCATCAGCTTCATTGATTTCCTCCGTGATATCGGAAAATACTTTACTGTCAACTACATGATGAGTAAGGAATCTGTGAAAAAACGGATCGAAACAGGGATTTCCTACACTGAGTTTGCTTACCAAATCATGCAAGGGTACGACTTCTTCGTTCTTAGCCAAGACCACAACGTAACGCTACAAATCGGTGGTTCTGACCAGTGGGGAAATATGACAGCTGGTACTGAATTGCTTCGTCGTAAGGCTGACAAGACTGGCCACGTAATCACTGTTCCACTGATTACCGATGCAACTGGTAAGAAATTTGGTAAATCAGAAGGAAACGCAGTCTGGCTCAATCCTGAAAAGACTTCTCCATACGAAATGTACCAATTCTGGATGAACGTTATGGACGCAGACGCTGTTCGCTTCTTGAAAATCTTTACTTTCTTGTCACTTGATGAGATTGAAGACATCCGTAAACAATTTGAAGCAGCTCCACACGAACGCTTGGCTCAAAAAATCTTGGCTCGTGAAGTCGTTACACTTGTTCACGGCGAAGAAGCTTACAAAGAAGCCCTCAACATCACTGAGCAACTCTTTGCAGGAAACATCAAAAATCTTTCTGTTAAAGAACTCAAACAAGGACTTCGTGGAGTACCAAACTACCAAGTTCAAGCAGACGAAAATCACAATATTGTGGAACTCCTCGTATCATCTGGTGTGGTTAACTCAAAACGCCAAGCCCGTGAAGACGTCCAAAACGGAGCTATCTACGTCAACGGCGACCGCATCCAAGACCTTGACTATGTCTTGAGTGACGCAGATAAGTTAGAAAACGAACTGACTGTTATCCGTCGTGGAAAGAAAAAATATTTTGTATTGACTTACTAAACTGTTCAACATTTACCTATAAAAAAGGAGTTAACCTCGAGAAAGGTAACTCCTTTTTGTTGTTGATAACCACATCTATCTAGCCTTAATAGACAGGCTACGCAGGACTATGCGTAAGGTTGTTAGATTATGTAAGATAGAGAGATTTGAAGGACTGAGCCAATTAAATAAGCCAAAGCCAATCAAACTACTATTTACGACAACGGTATCTTGAATATTCTTCTTGATGAGTGTTTGCAAAGATGATGATAGCCAATCCAACTCTTGGAAGAAATCCAAACGATTATCTAACAATAAGATATCACTCATCTGCTTAGAAATATCTGCACTCTCATTCATCACCACACCGATATCTGATAGGGTTAGAGCAGCTGAGTCATTCAATCCATCTCCAACCATCAAAATAGTGTGACCTGCTTTATGCAGTTCCTCTACTAACTCAAATTTTCCATCAGGTTTCAAGTCTGTATAGACCTGATCAAAGGGCAAATCTTTGACTAATTCCTCTGTTCTAACCAAGGTATCCCCTGTTGCCAGAATCAATTTTTTCCCTTGTGCCTTAAGTTTCTCCAAGGCTGCCTTAGCTTCTTTTCTCAAAGGAGTATGAATGCAGAACATTCCAATCAATTCATTCTGGTAGGCTAAGAATAAAAGATTGTAGTGATTCTTGTACTCTTCGATCAAAGCATGTTGTTCCAAACTAATATGAATCTGCTCATCCTGCATCAAGACATAATTCCCAATAACAACTGGTTGGCCATCTATATGGGATTTGATTCCCTTACTTGCGATATATTGGAGTTTCCCATGCATTTCCTCATGTTCAATCCCCTCTATCTCAGCTTGCTTGACAATGGCATTAGCAATAGGATGATAAATGTGTTCCTCAAGACAGGCACTGATTCTGAGAATATCTTCCTCGCTATAGTCCCCAAAAGGTAACACCTTTTCAACTATAGGATAGCTAGTTGTGATTGTTCCTGTCTTATCAAACAAGAAAGTATCAACTTCCAGATATTTCTCTAGAACATCTCCATCCTTAATCACCATTTCACGGTTCAACCCCTCTTTGATAGCTGTTAAATAAGCTACAGGAGTAGAGATTTTCAAAGCGCAGGAGAAATCAACCAATAGGAATGAAATAGCCTTAGAAAAAGAACCTGTTAATAAGTAAGTCAGACCAGCCCCCAAGAAATTATATTTGACGACCTTGTCCGCCATCTTGATGAAATAGCGTTGTTTCGTTTTCTTGTTTTCTTCAGATTTCTTCATCAACTCAATCAGCTGTAAAATACGACTGTTCATCTGATTATCGGTTACACGAATGCGTAGCTCCCCAGTCTCCAAGACTGTGTTTGCACAAACCAAATCAGACTCTCTTTTTTCAACTGGAAAACTCTCTCCCGTCAAGGAACTTTCGTTGACCATACCTAAACCTGAAACTACTTGTCCATCAAACAGAATTTCATTTCCTTGAGATAGGACCAAGACATCTCCTATTTGAACATCGGAACTCTTGATACTAACGACCGTATC
>NZ_DXLC01000310.1:0-3426 GCF_019414905.1 Streptococcus sp.
CCTTAAAGGCTGCACGCATTGCAACTTCAGTCTTTCCAAAACCAACATCCCCAACCAATAGCCTATCCATTGGCTGAGAATCTTGCATATCCCTCTTGATTTCCTCAATACTACGAAGTTGATCATCGGTTTCAACATAAGGGAAAGCATCATCAAAAGCAACTTGCTCTTCATCATCAACTGAGAAAGCAAAGCCCTTCAACTGACTACGCTCAGAGTAGAGTTTAATTAAATCGTCAGCTATATCCTCTACCTGGTTCTTTACTTTTTGCTTGGCTTTTTTAAAATGACCATCATTTAATTTATTAAGTTTAGGAGCTTTCCCATCACTTGAAATATATTTAGACAGTAGATGAATCTGTTCTACTGGGATAGAAATTTGATCACCATTTTGGTATTGGACGCTAACATAATCGCGGTGAATCCCTTTGATTTCAATGGTTTCAATTCCTAGGTATTGACCAATTCCATGGATATGGTGAACAACGTAGTCCCCTTTCTCAAGTTCATTATAATCTTTTAATCTCTCTGCATTTGAAACATGTTGTCTTCTAAAACGACGTTTTAATTTCTTTTGGAAAATCTCATGTTCAGTTATCAATAAAATCTTTTCATCTACAAAATGAAAACCATGTCTTAGATTACTCTCAATTAAGTTTACAGATTGTTGACAGATTCTTGACTTATCTCTGGAATCCAATTTAATCTGATATTCCTCTAACATATCCTCCAATGCCTTACTTCCCATTGAATTGCTAGATTGCAGGATAATAGTATAATTCATTTTTTTGTATCGTTCAATTTCTTCTTTTAGAAAAGAAAACTGATTGAAAAATTCCTGCATAGGATATTGATTGAATTGATAAATTTTGTCAAATTTGAGATTTCCTAAACCTTTTTGAAGATTAGAGAAAAAGGTCACTGGACTTTGTTTTTTATAGATTTGTTCAATATCAGCAAAATACTGCATATCAGAAAATGCTTTACTATTCTGTAATTCTTCTGTAAAGTATTGTGCTAACTCCCTTTCAAAGACTTCATACTGATTCATCAATTTCTGGTAATCATCAAAGAATATTGGGATATCTTTTTCAATATAGTCAAAAACAGTCCATATCTTGTCATAACACAAAGATAAAAATTTCCGGGAATCAGAATGAATTTGTTTTTGGTGAAAACTTGAAAGAATTTCTTCTAGGTATGATTTCAAAATCGGTGATAAAGTCTTCGAAATGTGTTTTTCTAAAGCTGATTGACCTCGTTGATAATCCTTTTCTCTCAAAAGCATATCACTAGCTGGAAAGATAGTGAGTTCTGTCTGATTTTCTTTCGATAATTGTGTTTCGACTTCAAATGACCTGATACCATCAATTTCATCACCAAAAAACTCAATTCGGCAAGGTTCTAACTGGGATATTTCAAAAATATCTAAAATATCTCCTCGCAGACTAAATTCGCCCTGAGTTTGTACTTGAGTAACTTTTCGATAACCAATTTCCTTTAACTGATGGATAAACGCGTGTTGATCATATTCTTCACCAACTGAGATTTTTACAATACTATCTTTGAATACATTTGGAGACGGTAAAATCAATCGACTTGCTGCGATATTACAAACTAAAATCCCTCTCTTAGATGAATCAGTCAAAAAACGCAAGGCTTCAACCCGTGAAATGATTTTTTCTTGTGAAGACATCAAAAACTCGACCATAGGGGAGTCATCTATCAAAAATGGATAGACAAGTTCCTCACCCAAGATAGAGATAAGATCACTAACCAGTCCTTCTGCTTCTCCATAAGTTGACGTCAATAACACAATCTTATCTTCCTGTCTCAAACTACTAGCAATTGCTAAAGCTTTTGTAGAAGTTGACAAGCCTAACATTAATTGTCTTTTCTTATCTGTCAGATTTTGATGCCATTTTTTGATCTGATTATTTTCTGAGAATAAATCTAATAAGGTCACCATTTATCCGTTATACCTCTGCATCGTTTTTTCAAAGTTTTTCTCTTGTAAATAGTAGTTTACAGAATCGTCAACTTTGTCAATAGACTGTAAAACACCAATATAATCATCCTTGTCAAACTTACTCAAAACATGGTTAACAACTGATATTCCATTTTTAGGTCTTCCGATTCCAATCTTAACACGATTAAAGGTCTGAGTCCCTATATGTTGAATAATAGACTTGATACCATTATGACCACCTGCTGAGCCTTTTGCTCTTAAACGAATTTTCCCAACTTCCATGTCAAGATCATCGTAAATGATTAGTAAATCTTCAATATCCAAACCATAGTAAGTTAATAAAGCATGGACCGCTTTTCCACTTTCATTCATAAAGGTCGTTGGTTTGACAAGATAAATTTTTTCTCCATTAAAGAAAAAAGATGCTAGATCAGCTTGAAATATCTTATCGTGTGTAAAAGTTAGATTCTGTTTCTTCGCTAGTTGGTCAATCAACATAAAACCAACATTGTGTTTTGTTTCAAAATATTTATCCCCTGGATTTCCCAAGCCTACAAGTAATTTGGTCATTTATTTGTCCTTTCAAAAGCCAAAAGGGTTGGAATTTTTTCCAACCTAATTGATACTATTCATTAAATTTTTAGACATTAAAGCGGAATTCCATGATATCGCCGTCTTGGACGATATATTCTTTTCCTTCTTCACGCAAGCGCCCAGCTTCTTTTACGGCCTTTTCAGATCCGTATTTTACGAGATCCTCATATGACATGGTTACTGCACGAATAAAGCCTTTTTCAAAATCTGAGTGGATAATACCAGCTGCTTGAGGAGCCTTCATACCACGTTTGAAGGTCCAAGCGCGAACTTCTTTTTCACCAGCTGTAAAATAAGTTCCCAGTCCAAGCAAGTGGTAAGCTGCACAAGTTAACTTGTCAACGCCTGATTCTGTCAATCCAAGTGCTTCAAGAAATTCTTTCTTGTCTTCATCGTCTAACTCAGAAATTTCTTCCTCAGCACGCGCAGAAATAACGACTACTTCAGCATTTTCTGTCGCTGCAAATTCACGAATTTGTTTGACATAGTCGATAGAGTCAGGTTCTGAAACCACATCCTCATCTACATTGGCAACATAAAGAACTGGTTTAGTTGTCAAAAGGAAGAGACCTTTGACAACTTTTTGTTCTTCATCTGTAAATTCGATGGTGCGAGCTGATTTTCCATCTTCAAGGACTGGTTTAATCTTTTGAAGAACATTGAATTCTGCTACTGATTCTTTATCTTTTTGCGTACGTGCCATCTTTTCTACACGCGCATATCGTTTGTTCACTGATTCTAAGTCAGCAAGAATCAATTCCAGATTAATTGTATCAATATCTGCAAGTGGATCTACAAAGGCGTCTTCACGTCCTTGCTCGCGCATCACATTTTCATCATCAAAAGCACGAACTACGTGAACA
>NZ_DXLC01000311.1:0-1742 GCF_019414905.1 Streptococcus sp.
CTGAGGCCCCATCACATCAAGAGTATCTCCCTGCCTTAAGGTTGAAAAAATAGCTGTCCCAGCCCCCTCAATCCGATAAATGAGGTGGCACTGCTTGTTTGCCTTGTCAATAGACGAAATTGAAATAGGACGACGCAAGAGATGGGCGTCATCAGGCACACGCAGATGAAGAAATTGGCCTGCTCGCATGGCTTCAACCATTTCCCCTTCTAGGACTAATTCAAAGATTTTTGGCGCGATTTCCTCCTGTGAAACCACCTTCATGGTTTCCAATCGAATCGCACCCAAACGTTTCTTACATGTGGGATTCATGACTTTTCCTCCTTAAATTTTAAGGGGACCAGACAAAGAAAAGACCTTGCGATTGCAAGGCCTCAGTTAAAATCGTACAACAGAAGAGAGCACACTCAAAAAGTCTCCTCTAGAAAATTGCACTATTCTTTTATCTGACACCTTGTGAGTCTCTCTGGACTCCCCTTAAAGGTTAAATTTTTATTAGTATACTCTTTCAGCTAAAAAAAGTCAAGTAGAAAACGAACATTCTACTTGACTTCACGTGATTATTTTTCACGAATGACTTCGACCTTGTATCCATCAGGGTCTTTGACAAAGTAATAGTTAGGTGCAGTTCCTGGTAGACCATTTGGTTCAGTTACTTCATAGCCTTTGGCACTGTGCTCTTGATGAAGAGCTTCAAGATCAGGTGTACTGAGGGCGATATGGGCAAAGCCATCTCCAACCACATAAGGACCGTGATCGTAGTTATAAGTCAACTCCAATTCATAGTCGTCATCCTCAAGTCCTAGATAGACAATCGTGAAGGCATGGTCTGGAAAATCTCTGCGACGCAATTCTTTAAAACCAAAAGCATCTTGATAAAATGCGATTGATTTTTCAAGATTTTCTACTCGCAAGCAAGTGTGTAGCATTTTTGAAGCCATTTTTTTCTCCTTTATTTTTAAAAAGACTGGGACAATCCTGTTCCAGTCTTATCTGTTATTATTTACCAAGTTTTGCTTTAGCTGCATCTGCAAGAGCTGTGAAAGCTGCTGCATCGTTAACAGCCAAGTCCGCAAGCATTTTACGGTTAACTTCGATCTCAGCCAATTTCAAACCATGCATCAATTGTGAGTATGAAAGTCCGTTCATACGAGCTGCCGCGTTGATACGAGTGATCCACAATTTGCGGAAGTCACGTTTTTTCTGACGACGGTCACGGTATGCATAGTAGTAAGAGTTCATTACTTGTTCTTTTGCAGTACGGAACAAGATGTGTTTAGCTCCATAGTAACCTTTTGCTAATTTAAGAATACGTTTAC
Source organism: Streptococcus sp. (assembly GCF_019414905.1). Lineage (GTDB taxonomy): Bacteria > Bacillota > Bacilli > Lactobacillales > Streptococcaceae > Streptococcus. The sequence goes on from NZ_DXLC01000311.1 coordinate 1,320, forward strand.
GACGTTTGCGTGATACAACGCCACCTTTAACACGTGCCATGTTTTATTTCCTCCAAATATTTCCTAGAATTGTTTACTTACAGTCAAGCTATTATTTCAAGCGAGTAAGCATTGCTTTGATACGTTTGTAATCTCCTGAATGCACCATAGATGCTTTACGAAGATGACGACGTTGTTTCTTAGTTTTTCCGTGGAAACGGTGAGAAGTGTAAGCACGGAAACGTTTAAGTCCACCAGAACCTGTACGTTTGAAACGTTTAGCTGATGCGCGGTGTGTTTTTTGTTTTGGCATGATTTTTTCTCCTTTATTTAACTTTCTGACAATTATTTTTTGTCAGTCGCTGGCGCCAATTGCATGAACATTTGACGTCCATCCATTTTAGCACGTTGTTCGATGATGGCAATATCTTGAGTTGCTTCAGC
>NZ_DXLC01000311.1:1842-4654 GCF_019414905.1 Streptococcus sp.
GTCCATCCATTTTAGCACGTTGTTCGATGATGGCAATATCTTGAGTTGCTTCAGCAAACTCGGCTAAAACTTTTGCACCAATCTCTTTATGGGTAATCATACGACCCTTAAAGCGAATAGATACCTTAACTTTATTTCCTTTTTCAAGGAATTTGCGTGCATTGCGAAGTTTTGTATCAAAGTCACCCTTGTCAATAGTTGGACTTAGACGAACTTCTTTCACAGTAACAACACTTTGTTTTTTACGTTGTTCTTTTTGCTTCTTCTGGTACTCAAATTTGAACTTACCGTAGTCCATAATTTTTGCAACAGGCGGTTTGGCTTGGGGTTGAATCAATACTAGGTCAACATTAGCGTTATCAGCCAAAGCTTGCGCTTCACTGAGTGGCTTGATGCCTAGCTGTTCTCCTTCAAGACCAATCAAGCGAACTTCACGTACACGAATTTCATCATTGATGAATAAGTCTTGCTTTGCTATGGTTTTCACCTCTTTTGTTTTATTAGAGAAAAACAATAGCGGACTCGTAAATATACAAGCCCGCACGTTATGATAGCGTTTCTTAGAAACTTTTCATCCGTAGGGCCAGGCAACTTAATGTCACAAGGCGAGAAGCTCTCACTTCTGCTTTTCTCAACTTTTATATGATACCAAGTTTTCTAGCCCTTGTCAAGATAAAAAGTTATTTTTTTGAAAGTTTCTGTTTGTATTTTGGATTGGTTTTCGAATCAAAAAGAGAGAATCAAGTTGATTCCCTCTCTATGTTAGTTTTTACTTATTTTCCCTATAGGAAAGCTAAAACCTATTAAAAACTTCCTTTTTACGTGAACTTCCCCATCTTTCGATAAATAGAATCCCCACTAACAAAAGGATAATCAGGCAAGGAAGTAAGACCATCCCCATGTCCCAATTTAGATTGACATTATCAATCAGCTTAGGTAATCTTCCAGATAAAATCTCCACTGAACGCAAGTAAGTAAAGGGAATCAGATGTGCAATCCTTTGAAGAGGCTGAATTGTTTGGATGCCAAACAATAAGCCAACAATCCCAATGAGTGAAAGAAAAAGGACAGGCATTTTTTGCTTGAAAAAGTAAGCAATCAAGTACACTACTTCCACAATGACGATAAAGGCTAAGAAAGCTAAGAACAAGCCAGGAAATAACACATCTTGTATCTTTCCAATAGTTACCTCTTGATTCACTAAGCTATAAATCGGGTAGGGATAATCTAACTGTCCAAAACCACTTATCAGACTTCCCACTAGGAAAGAAAAACCACAGATTCCAATAAACAGCACAGTTACATAGCCCATCCCAACTCCAAGAGAAGACATTGCAAATGTCACTTTTGAAAAAGGATATAATTGAGCTGTATCCAGATGATTTTGATATCTTTCTGCAAATAGTTGCGTTAGCATAAAAATAATAGCAACTACAAACAAGCTTGGGATGATAGCCTCTAAAATCCAGACAATCTGATCAATCCCGTAGGTCGGATAAACTAAATTGTGCGCTTTTATGTTCAAGGGATATAGGGCTTGGTAAGTCTTTCGTTCGCGGTCAACCGCCATTTTTAAGTCAGAACTAGCAGTCGGTTCCTTTGATAAAATTTCATAACTCTTCTCTACATCTTGCCACTGCAAATAGTAGGCTTCTTTCCAGCGTCCTTCTTTTAATAAAGCCAGAATTTCTTTCTTTTGAGTCAAATGATTTTTTTGCAAGTCTAAATTTTCTTTAGCAAACTGGTATTCCTCCGAGCTGGTGTCAGATATTTGGGAGAGTTTCTCTTCATATTCATTGATGACTCTCTCATGTTTTACAAGACTGGTTTCCAACTCGCTCTCCAAGCTGACGGAGTTTGCAGTCCGACTATTTAAATAAAAGGTAACACCGAGTCCAGATACAAATAAAGCTAAGATAATCCAGTTTAAGCGACTTTTGAAAACTTTTTTCAATAAAAATAGACTAACATCTTTCATAAACTAAACCTCTTCTATTTGCCCCTGATGAATGGTTACTACTCTATCGCAGACATCAACCAACTCTTCCTTATAGTGGGAACTTAAAAGAACCAGCTGTTCTTGTCTATCGATTTGTGCTAACCTATCAAAAAACTTCTGTCGATAATACTCATCTAAGCCATTTGTAATCTCATCCATGAGCCAGCATTTCGCCTGACTGAGGAAATACATGGCAATCACCAAGCGTTGCTTCATGCCTAAGGAATACTTGCGAATGGGAAGACTGATATAGTCAGACATTTCCCAATAGGCAATTTCATCCCCCAAGTTCAGCCCTGACTTCCAGATGTTTTTGATAAGGCGAAGATAGTCCATTCCACTTAAGTTTTCATCCAGCCATTCAATACTCTCATAATAAAACAAAGAAGGAGAGACTGCGATATTTCCGCTACTTATAGGAATTAAATTGCTAATGGCGCGGAACAGGGTCGTCTTTCCAGAGCCATTTATAGCAAGAATACCATAAATCCTACCCTTTTCAAATGTAAAATCAACATCTTGTAAGATGACTTGTCGCGTTTTTAAGGTCACATGAGTAAGCTGCAACATATCTAGCCCTCCTTTTTCTCACTCTTTAAGAATTAATAGCCTCCGCTGTAGTAGTTTAGTACCTCATAACGATCGTAATTCCAGCCAGAACCAACTTTATACTCTGAATAGCTGTCATAACGATACCATAACAGGGAATTAATATAGTTATATCTCTAGCAATTCATACTAGACTTATAGTAAGTATTCCAATCATACCGATAAATTTTAAGAACACTCACAGCAGATACACTGAACTGAAAA
>NZ_DXLC01000312.1:0-4012 GCF_019414905.1 Streptococcus sp.
GAAAATACCATCCTCAACCTCAAGATGCAAAAGGCCAAGATTGATGTCTGGGGCGTGGGTACCAAGCTGATTACAGCTTATGACCAGCCAGCTCTTGGGGCAGTTTACAAGATTGTTGCAATCGAAGATGAAAATGGTAACATGCGCAATACCATCAAGCTTTCTAATAATGCGGAAAAAGTGTCTACGCCAGGTAAGAAGCAGGTGTGGCGCATTACCAGTCGTGAAAAAGGCAAGTCAGAAGGAGACTATATCACTTATGACGGCGTAGATGTTGCCAGCATGACAGAAATCAAGATGTTCCATCCGACTTATACCTACATCAAGAAGACCGTTCGTAATTTTGACGCTGTTCCTCTCTTGGTGGATATCTTCAAAGATGGGAAATTGATTTACAACCTGCCTAGTTTGACTGAGATTCAGGATTATGCTCGTAAGGAATTTGACAAGCTTTGGGATGAGTATAAGCGTGTTCTCAATCCTCAGCACTATCCAGTGGATTTGGCGCGTGATGTATGGCAAGACAAGATGGACTTGATTGACAAAATGCGCAAGGAAGCCCTTGGTGAAGGAGAAGAAGAATGAGTTTGCAAGAAACGATTATCCAAGAATTGGGCGTAAAACCAGTGATTGATACCCAAGAAGAAATCCGTCGTTCCATTGATTTCTTAAAGAGATACCTGAAAAAACATCCCTTCCTAAAGACCTTTGTACTAGGGATTTCTGGGGGACAAGACTCAACCTTAGCAGGTCGATTAGCCCAATTAGCTATGGAAGAACTGCGAGCAGAAACGGGAGACGACAGCTACAAATTTATCGCTGTCCGCCTGCCATATGGAGTGCAAGCTGATGAAGCAGATGCTCAAAAAGCCCTAGCATTCATCCAGCCAGATGTCAGCTTGGTTGTGAATATCAAGGAATCAGCTGATGCCATGACAGCTGCAGTTGAAGCGACAGGTAGTTCTGTCTCAGACTTCAACAAGGGGAATATCAAAGCACGTTGCCGTATGATTGCTCAGTATGCCCTTGCTGGTTCCCATAGCGGAGCGGTCATTGGAACAGACCACGCTGCGGAAAATATCACAGGTTTCTTTACCAAGTTTGGTGACGGTGGTGCGGACATTCTCCCTCTTTACCGCCTCAATAAACGCCAAGGGAAACAACTATTGAAGGAACTTGGTGCAGACCCAGCCCTTTATGAAAAAATCCCAACAGCAGACCTAGAAGAAGACAAACCAGGCCTAGCTGACGAAGTAGCCCTCGGAGTCACCTATGAAGAGATTGACGACTACCTAGAAGGCAAAACAATCAGCCCAGAAGCCCAAGCAACAATCGAAAACTGGTGGCATAAAGGCCAACACAAACGCCACCTACCAATCACCGTATTTGATGACTTTTGGGAGTGAGACAGAAATCGGTAACTCACAGAGTTCGATTTCGTCGTCTCACCCCCGCAACGATGACTAGGTTTGAAAAAGCTTGCTAGAGCGCATTTCAAACCAGACAGCGACTGCGTCAAGGAACTAGATGAAAAACTTGTTTTTTAGTTATTACTGAGTTTAGTCTTTTTACCCTGAGCCTATAAATAAGAAAGCGAAGAAGGTCCGGGGGACCTTTTTAGCTTCTTGCCTAGAAACTGGGAAGCAAGAATAACCTCCAGTGGAGGTTTTCAGCCTCTCACCTTGAAATAAGAGAGCGAGGAAGGTCCGGGGGACCTTTTTAGCTTATTACCTTGAAATTCAAAAGCAAAGTAAATTTAAATTGAGGTTGGACATAGAATCATCTATCAGAAAGCGAGGTAGCGTCATGAAAGCAATCGGTACGCAAATATTACAGACAGATCGTTTAATCTTGCGAAAATTTGTGGAAAGTGATGCAGAAGCCATGTTTCAGATTTGGGCTTCATCCGCTGAGAATCTGACCTATGTCACTTGGGATCCCCATCCTGATGTCGATGTGACTCGAAACTCGATTCGTAATTGGATTGCCTCCTATGCTAATCCCAACTATTACAAATGGGCCATTTGTCTCAAAGAAAACCCGGAGCAGGTGATAGGAGATATCAGCATCGTTGCAATAGATGAGAACGATTCTTCTTGTGAAATTGGCTATGTGCTAGGCAAGAAATACTGGGGTCATGGTATGATGACAGAGGCCTTGAAAGCTGTCTTGGACTTTTGTTTTACTCAAGCAGGTTTTCAAGATGTCAGAGCACGATATGCTAGTCTCAATCCAGCTTCAGGTCGTGTCATGGAGAAGGCTGGAATGTCCTATCTCAAGACTATTACCAATGGTGTAGAGAGAAAAGGCTATCTTGCTGACCTTATTTATTATCAGATAAGTAGGGAAGACTAGTGAATTTTCTTTTCTGTTTCCATCAAAGTCAGACTGTGTCTGGCTTTTTTTGCAACATTTTTTACATAATCTGATTAAATTCCTATTTTTCCCTATCATTGTCCATGTTTTTTCTTGAGTTTTGGGGCTATAATAGTCCTATCAAATCAAAGAATGGAGGAAAGCAATGGATAATATAATCTTTTTTATCAGTGTTTTTCTTGCTGGAATTCTCTCCTTCTTTTCTCCTTGTATTTTACCCTTGTTACCGGTCTATGCAGGGGTCTTGTTGGATGACAAAGATGGTGCTCAGACTTCTAGTAGCAAATTTTCAATCTCTGTTGTCAGTTTATTGCGAACTCTGGCCTTTATAGTGGGTATTTCCTTTATTTTTATTTTACTGGGTTATGGAGCTGGTTTTTTAGGCAATTTGCTATATGCTTCTTGGTTTCAGTATGTGACGGGTGCGGTTATCATTCTCTTGGGCTTGCACCAGATGGAAGTCTTACATTTGCAGGGGCTTTACAAGGAAAGAAGGCTACAATTAAAGAGACAGGGGCAAAAGGGTAAGGGCTATAGTCAGGCATTTTTACTGGGATTGACCTTTAGTTTTGCTTGGACGCCATGTGTGGGGCCGGTTCTAGGCTCTGTTTTGGCCTTGGCGGCTTCAGGTGGTGCTGGAGCTTGGCAGGGAGCTGGTCTCATGTTGGTTTACACGCTGGGTTTGGCGCTACCATTTTTAGTTCTAGCTCTTGCCTCCAGCTATGTTTTGAAACATTTCCGAAAACTTCATCCCTATCTAGGAACCCTCAAAAAAGTGGGTGGTTTCCTCATTATCGTGATGGGAATCTTGGTGCTTTTGGGAAATGCTTCCATTTTGACTACATTATTTGAATAGAGAGGAAAAAGAAATGAAAAAATGGCAAACATGTCTCCTTGGAGTAGGCTCAATCTGTTGCTTGGCAGCCTGTTCTGCTAAAAATATGTCAGACGAATCTACTATGAAGGAGCAAACAAAAACAGAACAAGTTAGTTCGCAAACTGCGACTAAAGGTCAGGTGGTTGCTGATTTTGAACTGACGGGAGTAGATGGCAAGACTTACCGTTTATCTGATTACAAGGGCAAGAAAGTCTATCTTAAATTCTGGGCGTCTTGGTGTTCCATCTGTCTAGCCAGTCTTCCAGATACAGATGAAATTGCTAAGGATGCTGGTGATGACTATGTGGTCTTGACAGTGGTGTCTCCTGGACACAAGGGGGAACAAGCTGAAGCAGACTTTAAGAACTGGTACAAGGGCTTGGATTATAAAAATTTCCCAGTTCTAATTGACCCATCAGGTAAACTTTTAGAAAGTTATGGTGTTCGTTCTTACCCAACTCAAGCCTTTATAGACAAGGAAGGAAAACTGGTCAAGACGCAACCAGGTTTTATGGATAAGGATATGATTTTAAAGACATTGAAAGAAATGGGGTAGAGAAAGATCATGAATGATAAAGTAAAATTGTTTGTCTTGGCAGGAATCTTTTTCCTAGCCATAAGCGGTTTCTATTTTCTATTGATGCGAAATGCAGGGCAGACGGATAGCTCGCAAATTGAGAAAGCATCAGTTAGCCAAGGAGGAAAAACAGTGAAAAAAACAGAAGTGAGTAAAGATGCAGATTTGCACGAAATTTATCT
>NZ_DXLC01000313.1:0-5943 GCF_019414905.1 Streptococcus sp.
TGCCAATTGTCACTGCTTGCCATTCTACTTTTTATTATACGACGACTAACTACCTAAGAGACAACTATTCAGATTTTTACAACAAACACATCACTTTATGGGAGTGCCTCTAAAGAAAAGGAGGTTTTAGCATGAAAAAAATCATCTTCATCAAAACCATTCAACTCCTTGTCATTGATGGAATCATGCTGGCATTTTTGACATTTAAAGAGAGACTTACTTGGGATTGGATTTTGATTTATAGCGGTTGGCTCATTTTCTTTCATCCTGTGCTATTGACCTATCTTTCCAACCAACTTTGTGACCACTTTAGTCAACTCTATTCTCAGATTAGACCGAGATTCTGGCGTTTCGTCTTACAAATCCTCCTATGGGATATCCTGATGATTCTCTCCTTGCTGTTTTTAAGGGGTATCCCACTTTTACTTCAGGGAACTCTCCTAATCATAGGTCATCTCATCTCTTCCTACCGCATAAGCCAAAGCCTGAAAAGAGATTTCCCCAAGGCCTATCAAGAACCGATGTCTTTTTGGAGTATTTTATGATAGATAAGAAAGACCAAGCCGACTGGGTTTGGTCTTTCTTATCTATTTTTAGTATCAAGGATAATGGTGACTGGTCCGTCATTGACCAGCTCAACCTGCATATCCGCTCCAAAAATACCTGTCTGAACGGGCACTTCTTGCGCTAATTTTTGATTGAATGCATCATAGAAGTCTGATGCCATATCAGGCTTGGCTGCGCCTGTAAAGGCTGGACGATTTCCTTTCTTAGTATCCGCAAAGAGGGTAAACTGAGAAATAGAGAGGATTTCTCCTTCAATATCTTTGACAGACAGGTTCATCTTGCCTTCTGCGTCTGAAAAAATCCGCATATTGACCAGTTTTCTCACAGCGTAGTCCAAATCTTCCTCTTGGTCCTCTGGTCCAACACCAACCAGCAATAAGAGCCCCTGATTGATTTTCCCATGAACCTGACCTTCGATACTCACTTGGGCTTTTTTAACCCGTTGGATAATGATTTTCATAATAGCCTTTCTAGTAAGAGCTAGGACAATTAGCCGTTGGTCCGTTTGACAGAATAGACTTCTGGCACGCTCTTAATTTTATCTACAACCGTAGTCAGCGTCGAGAGGTTGGCAATACCAAAGGATACATGGATATTAGCAAACTTCATATCCTTGGTTGGTTGAGCGTTGACTGTTGAGATATTCTTGGTTGTGTTTGAAAGAACTTGCAGTACATCATTCAACAGTCCTGTACGGTTGAGTCCATAAATATCGATATGAGCCATATACTCCTTATTTGAGTTTGAGTATTGGTCTTCCCACTCCACATCAAGGAGACGTTGCTCATAGTTTTCTTGGGCACGCAGGTTCATACAGTCCACACGGTGAATAGCCACACCACGACCCTTAGTGATATAGCCGACGATGTCATCACCAGGAACAGGATTACAACACTTGGCAATCCGCACTAGGAGACCTGATGCACCTTCAATGACCACACCCCCCTCATGCTTGACCTTGAGGGTTTCTTTGTTTTCAACCTTGATCTCGCCACCTTTGACAAGCTCTTCTGCTTCAGCCTTGGCCTTGGCACGCTCTTCCTCACGGCGTTCCTTTTCAGTTAGACGGTTAAAGACAGTAATAGCACCGATTTCTCCAAAACCAATAGCCGCAAAGAGGGATTCTTCTGTCTTATAACTGGTCTTTTGCAGAACTTGATCCATGTGGCGCTTGTCCATAAATTTATTGGCCACATAGCCGTTTTCTTGGAACTGAGCCATCAGCATCTCACGACCCTTATTGACTGACAATTCCTTATCTTGGTTTTTAAAGAACTGACGAATCTTGTTACGAGCCTTGCTGGTCTTGACCATGTTGAGCCAGTCACGGCTCGGTCCAAAGGAGTTGGGGTTGGTGACAATTTCAACCTGATCCCCGGTCTTGAGCTTAGTTGTCAAAGGAACCATACGACCATTGACCTTGGCACCAGTTGCTTTTTCCCCGACTTTTGTATGAATTTCGTAGGCAAAATCAATCGGTCCTGAATCTTTTGGAAGGGAACGGACAGCTCCATCTGGGGTAAAGACATAAATCTCCTCAGCCAGATAGTTTTCCTTAACTGAATCGACAAATTCTTTAGCATCATCGGCCTGGTCTTGGAGCTCCATCATCTCTTTGATCCAGTTCATTCCAATGGCTGATTCCTTGCTGTTAACCTGCCCCTTAATACCTTTCTTATAAGCCCAGTGAGCCGCAACACCGTACTCAGCCACCTCATGCATGGCCTTGGTTCGAATCTGGAATTCGATCGGCCCTTTTGGCCCATAAACCGTCGTATGTATAGACTGGTATCCATTAGCCTTGCGGTTCGCGATATAGTCTTTGAAGCGACCTGGCATCGGTTTCCAAAGCTCATGCACGTAACCAAGCATGGCATAGACATCACTTTGGGTATCTAAAATACAGCGAATGGCAATCAGGTCATAGATTTCCTCAAACCGTTTTCTCTTATCCTGCATTTTTCGGAAAATCGAGTAAATATGCTTGGGACGACCATAAATCTTCCCTTTCAAGTGATGATCCGTCGTATATTCCTCTAATTTTGTAACTACCTCATCCACCAAGGCTTCACGCTCTCTACGCTTTTCCTTCATCATATGGGTAATCTTGTAAAACTCCGTTGGGTTAAGATAACGGAAAGATAAGTCTTCCAATTCCCATTTGACGCTAGAAATCCCCAAACGGTGGGCAAGTGGGGCATAAATTTCCATGGTTTCTTTGGAAATACGCTCCTGCTTATCTTTTCGAAGATGTTTCAGGGTCCGCATATTGTGCAAGCGGTCAGACAGTTTGACCAAGATAACACGGATGTCCTCAGACATGGCCATGAGCATCTTGCGGTGGTTTTCAGCCAACTGCTCTTCGTGAGACTTATACTTGACCTTACCGAGCTTAGTAACCCCATCTACGATTACCCGCACATCAGGACCAAACTCTCTTTCCAAATCGTCCAAGGTCGCATCTGTATCTTCCACCACATCATGCAAGAAACCACAAGCTACCGTTACAGCATCCAGCTTGAGTTTGGCTAAAATACCTGCCACTTGTATAGGGTGAATGATATAAGGCTCGCCTGATTTGCGGTATTGACCACTATGGCAATCCACCGCATAGACCAAGGCCTTATGGACAAAATGGACATCCTCTTCTGTTAAATATTCTTTTGTTAAAGCGACAACTTCTTCGCCTGTTAAATTCACTTCTTTTGGCATCTCTACTCTCCAATTCTTCCTACCATTTTATCACTTTTTTAAGAATATGAAAACTAGATTGGAACAGAATAAGAAAAAAATAATTCAGAATTGCTTGACAATTCTGAAATGTTTTTTTATAATATGTTATACAGTTAGATTTTCTATTTAGGTGATAGAAGGAGAGATAGAAGAACGGAAACCATATTGTAATCTAAATATAATTTAACTCCCTATGCTTATCACTTTTTCATTCAAGTAAATATATTTGAATGACGTCATTTTACAAAGGAGTATCCTATGAAAAAAATTGTACTAACACTATTAGGAGCTACTGCTCTATCTATTGCCGTTCCAATCAATGCTGCTGAAACCAATACAACAAATAACTTTGAAGGTCCTCGTTATGAGCGTATATATTCTCATAGTTATAGTAAAACAGTAACAAAATACTATAACGATGATGGTTACATCCCACCAACTATCTACTATTCAGAATATAATGATGGTTTCCATTCAACCTTCAAAGGAACACTTGAAATAGATAGTGTACGAAGATCAAACGGTGGAACTCGTGTCACATACACTGGTACCTTGACTGGATTTTGGAATTAAAATCCTCAAGATGCTTTCTTTTATCCTTTAGTTTATAAGGAGAACACCTATGAAAAAAACTGCTATTTCTATCTTTGCTCTCCTAGTGTTAGGAGTTAGCTGCCTGTTCCTATTCAGCCAGCAAGGCTATAAAAAAACAGTCGTTCAATACTATGCTAACGACCAGAACCTGCCCAATAGGATAACTTATAGTGAATATAGCGATAAACGAGAAGCCAACTACGGTGGCACTCTAAACATCACATCTATCAAACAAGCTAATGACGGAGTTTATGCAACCTATGAAGGGCAATTGACACCTCTCCAATATTGATAAATTGATAACCAGCCTGTCTTCATCTAGTCATGCTGGTTTTTAAGTTCATTCTAAATCCTTACCTATTCTCCCCAACTGTGCTATACTTATCTTAGTACATTCTTTGAGATTGGAGCTAGTATGAAAATCCATAAAACTGTAAATCCTGTTGCCTATGAAAATACCTATTATCTAGAAGGTGAAAAGCACCTCATCGTTGTCGATCCTGGTAGCCATTGGGAAGCCATTCGTCAGACCATAGAGAAGATCAACAAACCAATCTGCGCCATTCTATTGACACACGCCCATTATGACCATATCATGAGCCTGGACTTGGTTCGTGAGACTTTTAGCAACCCTCCTGTCTATATCGCGGAGAGCGAAGCCAGCTGGCTCTACACTCCTGTCGATAATCTCTCTGGTCTCCCTCGTCACGATGATATGGCAGATGTGGTCGCAAAACCTGCAGAACACACCTTTGTCTTTCATGAGGAATATCAATTGGAGGAATTTCGTTTCACAGTCCTACCTACCCCAGGTCACTCTATCGGTGGTGTTTCTATCGTCTTTCCTGATGCTCACCTAGTCTTGACAGGTGATGCTCTTTTCCGAGAAACCATCGGACGGACCGACCTTCCAACTGGTAGTATGGAGCAACTCCTTCACAGTATCCAGAACCAACTTTTCACTCTACCAAACTACGATGTCTATCCAGGACATGGTCCAGCTACTACTATTGCTCATGAAAAGACCTTCAATCCTTTTTTCTAGCAAGATGATGATAATCAATAGCGCAATTTAAGTAAACTATCCAGCAAGTCTTTCCATTATAAAAGGCATCCAATCAAGTTTTCAGACCTGATTGGATGCCTTTTTCTGATTACTTGCTTCTTTGCATTACCAAATAATCACGCGCTCTTCTGGTGAACGCCACATACCGTCTCCTTCTTTGACATCGTAGGTTGTAAAGAAATCATCAAAGTTTGGTACTTGTACATTGACACGGAGTTTGGCTGGTGCGTGCACATCGACGCTAGCCAAGAGTTTCATAAATTCTGGACGACCTTTCATGCGCCAGATGCGACCGAAGTTGTAGAAGAATTCTTCTGCCGAGAAATCTGGTTCTCTCTTAGCTGCTTCAAGCGCTGCAGCGATTCCTCCCAAGTCAGCAACGTTTTCTGATACAGTCAATTTACCGTTGATGGTTGCTCCATAAGAATCCTGTCCATCAAATTGGTCAATAACCTTTTGTGTTTTCTCCTTGAAGGCGGCATAGTCGCTCTCTGTCCACCAATCCTTGAGGCTACCATTTTCATCAAAGGAAGCTCCGTTGGTATCAAAGGCGTGGGAAATTTCATGGGCAATAACTGCCCCAATACCACCGTAGTTAGCAGAAGATGACTGATGCAAGTCATAGAAAGGTGCTTGTAAAATGGCCGCTGGAAAGACAATCAGGTTTTTCTGTGGATTGTAGTAGGCATTGACCATATGAGCAGGCATCCCCCATTCCTTGTAGTCTACAGGCTGTTTCCACTTGCTCCAACTGTGTTTGATTTCCACACGCGCAAAGGCTAGAGCATTGTCAAAAAGACTAGCATTTTCATCCACTACCTTGTCCTTGTAGCGTTCTGGCAATTCTTCTGGGTAACCGATATAAGGCTTAATAACATTGAGTTTGACGATGGCCTTGTCACGAGTTTCTGGAGTCAGCCAGTCATTTTTGGCCAAGCGTTCCTTATAAACATCAATCATGGTTGCCACTTTTTTCTCCACAT
>NZ_DXLC01000314.1:0-1793 GCF_019414905.1 Streptococcus sp.
CGGTAATCTTTATGGTGGTATTGATTGGCTTACTGCTTTATTTAAACCATCGAGACCGCAAAAAAAGCGCCCAATATGAGCGAGAAAACCAACAGAGGATAGAAACACCTAGCACTGATTTAAGCCCTGATTATGGGCGTTATATTCAGCTTGCAGGTAAGATTCATAACTAGAAAGGAGTGTAATATGCAACTATTATCAAGAGAAGCAGAACTTGAATTACTGGAAAAAGTGGGAGATCACTTAGCTAAAAGGATGGAACTGGAAAAGCAACGTGATGATAATTGGGACTTGATTTCTAGATCTGAGGTATTAGAGAAGTTAGGTATTAGTGGAACCACGTTAAATAATTGGCAGGAGCATGGTCTAAAATCGTTCCAGTCGCCTTTTGAAAACAGTAAGAAAATCTATTACCGTAAGAGTGATATTTACAATTTTCTTGCAGTAGATTAGGAGGTGCAATGAGAATAATAGAGTTGACTATATCCGTTGAGAAAATGCCCCTATTTGGCTTTCTCAAGTCAAATCCTACTCAAGTATGGAAGAATGGCAATCACTACAAATTTATCTACTTTGAGCCAATAGGCGAGGGCTTGACGGCTTTTCACTACAAAGGTTTGTATGTGGCAGTTAAAGACGAAAGTGAGGAAGTAGAGGGTTGGGAACTGACCAGAGATTTAGAAATAGGTTTGGCCAGTCCTGACTTGCTGACGATCCTGAAAGATTTAGAGGTAAACAAATTGACAGAGCAACGGCAGGGGCTTGGAGTGGAGTTAAAAGGCTGGGTTTTTGACCTGATTTGTAATGGCATTTATACCAGGTATGAGACTTCACTTTTTGTCCGACTGCTATTTGTGAATGGGTACAGTTTTGGCCAATTAGTGGACTTGTTTTCAGCAATCGTTAAACGGAAAGACTTAGCAAGCTACTTTCTAGAAGTAGCGACAAAATTCTATAAGGAGGTGGCTTTTGAATAGAAATGACATTGTAGATAAAATCATTGAAGAAGATAAGCAGAAAGTACCGCCTGAAGTGGTGGACTTGACCCAAGCAAGGGAGACCGATGAGGAACATAATAGCCTGAACTTGGCAAAGAAAGCAAGAGGCGATGGCTTTGCAGTCAACTTGGACAATCTCAAGAAGATTTTGAATGGAGATAGCAAGCTAAAAGAGGCTATACAATACAACGTCTTTACTTATGAAATTGACGTGACTAGACCAATGAAGCTAAACGGTAGAATCCTGAGCGGTGCAATCGATGACCTGATTATCAGAGAGATTAGGGCTTATATTGCTACCAAGTACAAGATGGACTATAAAAAGCCTGACATAGCGGATATTTTGGAAGTGGTAGCTGGAGAACACAGCTACAATCCCTTAAAAGACTATCTGGAATCTTGTGAAAGCGAGTATAAAGAGTTAGTGAATCAGCGTGATCCCTTTGATATTTTAAGGCATTATCTCAATATCAAGGATGATGAATATAACCGTATTATCATGGACTTGTTTTTCCGTGGAGCAGTTGCCAAGGTGTTTGACCCTACTGTTAAGTTTGACTTTGTGCTGGACTTGACTGGAAGGCAGGGAGTAGGAAAGACCCAATTTTTTGAGGGGCTTTTCACTCACAAGTATTTTACAACCGTTGAGACCTTCACAGACAAAGATGACAAGGCTAGAATGGTAAGAAACTGGTGTGTATTTGATGATGAGATGGTGGCCAGCAAAAAGGCTAGTTTTTCAGAATTGAAGAAATTCATCACAGAAACCAAGCTAGAGTTTAGACCGCCTTACGC
>NZ_DXLC01000315.1:0-6948 GCF_019414905.1 Streptococcus sp.
GGAGATGTGTATAAGAGACAGGTATAGAGAATTAGAAAAAGCATTGGATAAAACAATTTTTTCAAACTATCCTGATGTTGAAACATTCCTCACTCAAGAGATAAAAGAGCTAATCGGAGAAAGAACAAAAGATTTTTATGAGTATATTGATAAACAATTTTATGAAAGCTATAAAAATACTGCCGTACCTCCCGAAATAGTTGTAAAGCACCGTGAAGACTTTTATAGCTCGTTTCTATTTCTCCCTGCTAGATTACAAAAATTTATAGCTTTATGGAGCATACTAACAGAAACTGAACAAGAAAATATAGGTAAAACTATTGAATTATTAGCTATGAGAGGAAGATAAAAATCCCCCATATTCGCCTATAGCAACCCCATCCCATGGTCTATTGTGCAAAAACGGTGGAAATTAAAGAATAGAAAGCCAATTTTACAGACTAAAGCGCAAAAAACGGCAAAATTGCAAAATAGCAACAAAAAAAGGTAAGTCAATACCCTTACCTTTAATCAAGACTAATATAATCAACCTAATTGAACCAGATGGTGCTGATGTTAACTCTCTATACACTATAGAGGACGCACCCTATAAGATGATTACAACATCATTATACCACTCTTGCATTTAAAATACGACCTATAGCATACCCACGCGCCACAATGTTCAACAATCCTGAAGCGCGTGGATTCTCGTGGTTCGCTCAAACTTCAAGCCTATATAAGCCCCATATCTACTAATTTTTTTGATGTCAACAAATGTCAACCACTTACAATGTTTTAGAAAGGACTACCATGGTTAAAATCAACGCAAACGGTAAAGAAATCACTTTACTAGCCAATAATACTGATTATGTTAGCTTGACAGATATAGCTAAATATAAAAATAGCGAAGATCCTAGAATAGTTATTTCAAACTGGCTTAGTAGTTATGCTACTATAGACTTTTTAGCAACTTGGGAAAGTATTAATAACCCAAATTTTAACCGTATGGAATTCCATACGGTTAGAAATGAACCTGGTAGGCTTGTAATGACTTCTAAACAATGGATAGAAAGAATGAACGCCATCGGTATCACTTCAAAAGCTGGACGCTATGGTGGAACATATGCCCACTCAGACATAGCCTTTGAGTTTGCTTCTTGGATTTCCCCAGAGTTCAAACTCTACATCATTCAAGACTATCAACGGCTTAAACAAGAAGAGGCCTATAGAAATCAGTTAGATTGGCAAGTGAACCGCTATATTTCAAAACTCAATTACACAATACAAACTGATGCAATTAAAGAAAATATTGTCCCAACACTACAGCCGTCTCAAATATCATACGCTTACTCCTCTGAAGCTGACTTGGTTAATGTTGCCTTGTTCGGTATGACTGCCAAAGAATACAAGAAAGCTTTCCCAGAAAAAGACGGTAATCAGCGAGATAATGCCACTATTGAACAGTTATTAGTTCTTAATAATTTACAAAGTCTTAACGCTGAAATGATAAAACAAGGGCTATCACAAAGCAACCGCCTAACTGAACTCAATAGAATCGCCAAAGAACAGTTAGAGGTACTTTACAAAAACAATCAAAAAGCTCTGGACAATCTAAAGCGCCTAGCCGATAAATAGCCCCATATCCGCCTTGTTTCCTACTCTGATATTATTTACCGTCTGACTCTTTAAAATCGAATACAGGGCAATCTGTGAAGCCCTAGCATGATTTAAACCACAATCTAAAACCTCTTTGATAATAGCTTGCCTGCTGATGTATTTTAGAAAGGTTTATCATCATGAAAATAACTGAAGTTATAAAAAAAGACGGTAGTAAAGTTTACCGTACTAATGTATATCTAGGAGTTGACCAGGTAACAGGAAAGAAAGTTAAAACTAAGGTAACGGGGCGGACACAAAAGGAAGTTAAGCAGAAAGCTACTCAAGAAAAAATTGCTTTTCAGAAAGCAGGATCTACTAGACAAAAGGCTAGCACCATAAAAAACTATCAAGAATTAGCCAATCTCTGGTTAGAAAGTTATAAGAATACGGTTAAGCCAAACACTCAAGGCAATGTCAGAAAGCTAATTGATAATCATATATTGCCTATTTTTGGGGCTTACAAGCTCGATAAGCTCACTACTCCACTTATCCAGTCAATTATCAACGAACTTGCTGACAAGACTAATAGAGGGGAAAAAGGGGCTTTTCTACATTATGACAAGATACACGCTTTAAACAAACGTATCTTACAGTATGGCGTAACCATGCAGGCTATACCGTCCAATCCTGCGCGTGATGTGGTTTTACCTCGTAACACTCAGAAAGCAAAGCGGAAAAAAGTAAAGCACTTTGAAAATCAAGAACTAAAAAAGTTTCTTGGTTATCTCGAGAATTTAGATAGCGATAGATATCGTTACTACTATGAGACAACGCTCTATAAGTTCCTATTGGCTACTGGTTGCCGTATCAATGAAGCTTTAGCTCTTTCCTGGTCTGATATAGATTTAGATAATGCCGTGGTACATGTTACCAAAACACTAAATCGTGATTTAGAAATTAAT
This sequence comes from Streptococcus sp., assembly GCF_019414905.1. GTDB lineage: Bacteria > Bacillota > Bacilli > Lactobacillales > Streptococcaceae > Streptococcus. The sequence goes on from NZ_DXLC01000315.1 coordinate 2,544, forward strand.
AGCCCAAAATCTAAGGCTAGTTATCGGGATATAGATATAGATCAAGCGACTGTTAGCATGCTAAAGCAGTACAAACTGCGCCAAACTAAAGAGGCTTGGAAGATAGGGAAACGTGAAAGCGTGGTATTTTCTGATTTCATTCATGAGTATCCTAGCAGTTCAAGACTTAAAAGAAGATTGCAAACACATTTTAAGCGTGCTGACATTCCTAACATTGGCTTTCACGGATTCCGTCACACTCACGCTAGTCTCTTGCTTAACTCTGGTATTCCTTACAAAGAACTCCAGTACCGCCTAGGTCATTCCACTTTATCAATGACCATGGATATATACAGCCACCTCTCAAAAGAGAACGCAAAAAAAGCAGTATCATTCTACGAAACTGCACTAAAAGCACTATAGGGGGAGCAAAAAGGGGAGCAAATTTAAAAATCAACATTTCAAGACAAAGTAAAAATCCAATAGCAACAGGATTTTTGTTAGATTTATTTTGAAAAAGGCCGATTTTGTAGTATAATAGTACGGTGTGAAAAAATCTGAAAAATGAGAAAGGATAAGGGATATGAAACAAGTTTTTCTCTCTACAACAACTGAATTTAAAGAGATCGATACACTTGAACCGGGTACTTGGATCAATCTCGTCAATCCAACTCAAAATGAATCACTCGAAATCGCCAACGCCTTCGATATCGATATTGCCGACCTCCGAGCACCGCTCGATGCGGAAGAAATGTCTCGTATTACCATTGAAGACGAGTACACCCTGATTATCGTTGACGTGCCTGTCACAGAAGAAAGAAATAACCGCACCTACTACGTCACCATCCCGCTTGGTATTATCATCACTGAGGAAACCATTATCACTACGTGTTTGGAACCATTACCAGTCCTTGATGTCTTTATCAACCGTCGTTTGCGTAATTTCTATACCTTCATGCGCTCACGTTTTATCTTCCAGATTCTCTATCGCAATGCAGAACTTTACCTAACAGCCCTTCGTTCGATTGACCGTAAGAGTGAACAAATCGAAAGTCAACTGCATCAATCAACTCGTAATGAAGAATTGATTGAGCTCATGGAATTGGAAAAAACTATCGTCTATTTCAAGGCTTCCCTCAAAACAAATGAGCGTGTGATTAAGAAATTGACCAGCTCAACCAGCAATATCAAGAAATACCTTGAGGACGAAGACCTGCTTGAAGATACCCTGATTGAAACCCAACAGGCCATCGAGATGGCAGACATTTATGGAAACGTCTTGCACTCTATGACAGAGACCTTTGCCTCTATCATTTCCAACAACCAGAACAACATCATGAAAACCTTGGCCCTTGTGACCATCGTCATGTCCATCCCAACCATGGTCTTTTCTGCCTACGGGATGAACTTTAAGGATAATGAAATCCCCCTAAACGGCGAGCCTAATGCCTTCTGGTTAATCGTCTTTATCGCCTTTGCTATGAGTGTCTCGCTCACTCTCTATCTCATCCATAAAAAATGGTTCTAAGAGGAGTTCCTATGTCTCAGATTGATCTACAAAAATTAACAAAGAAAAACCAAGAGTTTGTCCACATCGCTACCCAACAATTCATCAAAGATGGAAAAACAGACGCTGAAATCAAGGCTATTTTTGAGGAAGTTATTCCCCAAATCCTTGAGGAGCAAGCCAAGGGTACGACTGCTCGTTCCCTCTATGGCGCACCGACCCATTGGGCTCATAGTTTCACTGTCAAGGAACAATATGAAAAAGAGCATCCAAAAGAAAATGATGATCCAAAACTCATGATTATGGACTCAGCTCTTTTCATCACTAGCCTCTTTGCCCTCGTCAGCGCCCTCACAACCTTCTTCTCAGCAGATCAAGCTTTCGGCTATGGATTGATTACCCTCCTCTTAGTTGGACTGGTTGGGGGATTTGCCTTCTACTTGATGTACTACTTTGTTTACCAATACTATGGACCAGATATGGATCGCAGTCAACGCCCACCTTTCTGGAAATCTGTACTGGTTATCCTAGCTTCTATGTTTCTTTGGTTGCTTGTCTTCTTTGCAACAAGCTTCCTACCAGCTAACCTTAACCCAGTACTTGCTCCATTACCACTAGCTATTATCGGAGCATCCCTCCTAGCCCTTCGCTTTTATCTCAAGAAACGCTTGAACATCCGCAGCGCAAGTGCAGGACCAACACGTTACTAAGAAAAGGAAAGAGCTATGGCATATAGTCAATCTTTAGCTCAGCAGATTCGAAAAATTCTAGCGCTCAAACTTCCTCCCCAAATTTTCGAAGAAGAGCTAGAAGAAAAGAAGCTGTTTGGTGGCCTGGCCTTTATGATTCGTGGTAAAATGGTCCTTACTGTCAGTTCCAGAAAGGATGAACTGGTTATGGTCAGAATTGGCAAGGAAATGGAGAAGCAAGTTCTACCCCGAACAGGAGCTCATACTACATTGATGAGGGGGCGCCTTTATCATGGGTATATAGACTTAGATATAGAAGGCCAAAAAGAATTGCCTTACTGGATTGATTTGGCTCTCTCCTATAATCAAGAGTTGACCAAGTAACTCATATCTAGCGAGATTACTGATTAGAAAACGAAAAGCAACTGTACCAGCGGTTGCTTTTTCACTTGCTTGCCTACAAGCTTCCCTCTACCCTTTTCCCTATAGTTTTCTCCCATCTTTTATGATAAAATAGGCTCAATCAATTTCTAGGAGGAAGAAATATGGTTTCTACTATTGGTGTTGTTAGTTTATCTAGTGGCATTATCGGAGAGGACTTTGTCAAACACGAAGTGGACTTGGGTGTCCAACGTCTCAAGAACCTGGGACTCAATCCTACCTTTTTGCCTCATTCGCTAAAAGGATTAGACTTTATCAAGGACCATCCTGAAGCTCGTGCAGAGGATTTGATTCATGCCTTTTCTGATGATAGCATCGACATGATCCTATGCGCCATCGGTGGAGACGATACCTATCGCTTACTACCTTATCTTTTTGAAAATGACCAACTACAAAAGGTTATCAAACAAAAAATTTTTCTTGGCTTCTCGGATACAACCATGAACCATCTCATGTTGCATAAACTAGGAATCAAAACTTTTTATGGTCAATCCTTCTTAGCAGACATTTGTGAATTAGACAAGGAGATGTTGCCCTATAGCCTTCACTACTTTAAAGAATTGATTGAGACGGGAAGAATCTCAGAAATCCGCCCTAGTGACGTTTGGTATGATGAAAGGACTGACTTCAGTCCCAAGGCTCTGGGGATACCTCGTGTCAGTCATGCAAATACCGGTTTTGAATTATTGCAAGGAACTGCCCAGTTCGAGGGAAAAATCCTCGGTGGTTGCCTCGAATCCCTCTACGATATCTTTGACAACTCTCGATACACAGATAGCGCGGAGCTCTGCCAAAAATACAAACTTTTCCCTGACTTGTCAGACTGGGAAGGAAAGATCCTCTTGCTCGAAACAAGTGAAGAAAAGCCTGAGCCGGAAGACTTCAAAAAGATGTTGCGAACTTTAAAGGACACTGGCATATTCGCGGTCATCAATGGACTCTTGGTCGGAAAACCTATGGATGAAACTTTCTATGACGACTATAAAGAGGCACTATTGGATATCATTGATAGCAATATCCCGATTGTCTATAATTTGAATGTCGGCCACGCAACTCCAAGAGCAATTGTCCCCTTCGGAGTTCACGCCTATGTAGATGCAAAGGAGCAAATCATTCGCTTTGACTATAACAAAAAATAAATAGTTTCTCTATTTTTGTGCTTTTGTATTCGTTTTCGTTACAATTTGTATCTGAATTTATTGCATTTCGCTAATTTCTATGATATCCTTTTGAAGGAGGTGTATATGACAAAACAAAAAATTAATCGAATCGTAGGTTCTATTGGTGCCTTTATTGGAATTATAGTATTTATTGCCTACATACCTCAAATTATCGCTAATTTACAGGGAAATAAAGCTCAACCATTTCAACCTTTATCAGCTGCTATATCTTGCTTAATCTGGGTTATTTATGGATGGACAAAGGAACCTAAGAAGGATTGGATACTAATCATTCCAAATTCAGCTGGTGTTATTTTAGGTGGAATCACTTTTTTGACTTCACTCTAACAAATCTAATAGTATATATAAAAAGCTGGGAAAAATTTCTCAGCTTTTTTCTATATTCTCAGATATGCTAGTTACCTGTACACACTAATTCCTGCTTTTCCATTCACAATCATTCTCGTGGTCATCAACTAGCCCTGCAGCCTGTAGAAAAGACAAGACAGCGACTGGTCCTGTGAACTTGAAGCCTCGTTTTTTGAGATCTTTGGCTAATTTCTCAGACAAAGGTGTTTTAGCTGGGGCTTGGCGGTAATCGGGAACATCGTTAACAATCGTTTTCCCCT
>NZ_DXLC01000032.1:0-1511 GCF_019414905.1 Streptococcus sp.
GAATTACAAACTGTACTAAAGAACCATTTTGCAATCGAATTTGCAGACAAAAATTTACTGGAGACTGCCTTTACTCATACGAGTTATGCCAATGAGCACCGCCTCTTAAAAATTTCACACAATGAACGCTTGGAATTTTTAGGAGACGCTGTTCTACAGCTATTGATTTCAGAATATCTGTATAAAAAATATCCTAAAAAGCCTGAGGGTGACTTATCTAAACTCCGTGCTATGATTGTCCGTGAGGAGAGTTTGGCTGGTTTTGCGCGTGATTGTCAGTTTGATCAGTTTATCAAGCTGGGTAAGGGGGAAGAAAAATCTGGTGGTCGCAATCGTGATACCATTCTTGGTGATGCCTTTGAGGCCTTTCTTGGTGCCCTCCTTTTGGACAAGGATGTGGCCAAAGTCAAGGAATTTATCTATCAAGTCATGATTCCTAAGGTTGAAGCAGGCGAGTTTGAGATGATTACAGACTACAAAACCCATCTCCAAGAGTTACTTCAGGTTAATGGGGATGTGGCTATTCGTTATCAGGTGATTTCTGAAACAGGGCCTGCCCACGATAAGGTTTTTGATGTAGAAGTTCTTGTTGAAGGTAAGAGCATTGGTCAAGGTCAAGGTCGTTCTAAGAAACTAGCAGAGCAGGAAGCTGCCAAAAATGCCGTTGAGAAAGGGCTGGATTCATGTATTTAAAGGAAATCGAAATTCAGGGATTCAAGTCCTTTGCTGATAAGACCAAGGTCGTCTTTGACCAAGGTGTGACGGCAGTCGTTGGACCCAATGGATCTGGAAAGTCCAATATTACAGAAAGTCTGCGTTGGGCCTTGGGGGAGTCAAGTGTTAAGAGTCTCCGTGGTGGCAAGATGCCAGATGTCATCTTTGCCGGAACTGAAAGTCGCAAACCGCTCAATTATGCTTCTGTAGTTGTGACTCTGGATAATAATGATGGATTTATCAAGGATGCAGGTCAAGAAATCAGAGTAGAACGCCATATCTATCGTAGCGGAGACAGCGAATACAAGATTGATGGTAAGAAAGTCCGTCTGCGTGATATTCATGACCTTTTCTTGGATACAGGTTTGGGACGAGATTCCTTCTCTATCATTTCCCAAGGGAAGGTTGAGGAGATTTTCAACTCCAAGCCTGAAGAACGCAGAGCTATTTTTGAAGAAGCTGCAGGAGTTTTGAAATACAAGACTCGTAGAAAAGAGACTGAGAGTAAACTCCAGCAAACTCAGGATAATCTAGATCGTCTTGAAGACATTATCTACGAGTTGGATAATCAAATCAAGCCTCTTGAGAAGCAAGCTGAAAATGCTCGTAAGTTTCTGGATTTGGAAGGTCAACGCAAGGCTATTTATTTAGACGTTCTGGTTGCTCAAATCAAGGAAAATAAGGCTGAACTAGAGTCTACAGAAGAAGAGTTGGCTCAGGTTCAGGAACTCTTGACTAGTTACTACCAAAAGCGTGAAAAATTAGAGGAAGAAAATCATACTCTTAAAAAGCAACGC
>NZ_DXLC01000033.1:0-16475 GCF_019414905.1 Streptococcus sp.
CCATGTTGAGGCGGTAAGTTTGCTAGTCAAGGAGTAAAACGACGAAGATTAGCATTTACTTCCGCCCATGCGATAGCTGTCCGTGATTGACAAGTGCTAGCACGCAGACAGAACGGAGATAGCGAACCGCTGAGTGTGTCGCTCTGCTCGTAAAAGCTTAGAAACCTTTGAACGAAAGGGATAATGAAAGCCTTGATTGCAAGGCTTTTTGCTTTATGGTGGGTAAGTATCAGAGTGAGAAAATTTTTGGAATGAGTAGAAGTGATAGCTAGAAATTATCAGTTTCTATTTCCATTTACCCTGTGGGTACGTGTTTGTTTCCATTGACAAGGAGTTTGTGGGAATAGAAATGTACCCACCTTGTTTGAATCAAGTGAAGTGTAGTTGAAGGAAATCTGTTGAAAGCAATACTTCATTTTACCGAATAAGTAATAATTTAGGCAACTTCAAATCGATTAAAAAAAACTATTTTAAAGGTTAAGAGTAGACAAAAATTGTCCACTCTTTTTTGCAAACTCAATTTATCAATAAATGAAATGAGGGAATGTAAAATGAAATATTTTGAGGTTGAGTTAGAAAATCCTGATGAATTTTTAAAACTACAAACAGAAGATTTTGTGAAAGCTAATCGCTTGCTACTAAGGAAGATAATCCAGAGCGTTACAGTCTATGAAGAAAACTTCGTCATATCCTTTAAATCTGGCATCGAATTGGAAGTATGAGTCTCATTCCATAACTTTTATATTGAACATATCATCTTGTTGTGTTATACTATAAATTGATATAAACAAAGATGTAGGAGGAACCGAAACTATGACAGCCTCAATGCGTTTAAGATAAGCTGGCAATAAAAAAAGCAGAATCTATACCCGATGATAGGCTTTTTTGTTGTGCTTATTTATACGATATTGAGCATTCATTAGTTACGGTGAGGATATTGGTTATTTAACTATACCTTTATTTAACTATGTCTTTAATATGAATGTTTCCAAATTGTATGTATGCAGACCAAAAGCCACATTGTGGGGTTTGGCCTGCATTTTTTATTGCCTAGAATGCTATTCAAAATAGAAATTCAAGCAAAATAATATGCAGGAGATAATATAAATGGAAAAATACAACAATTGGAAACGAAAATTTTATGCAATATGGGCAGGGCAAGCAGTATCATTAATCACTAGTGCCATCCTGCAAATGGCGATTATTTTTTACCTTACAGAAAAAACAGGATCTGCGATGGTCTTGTCTATGGCTTCATTAGTAGGTTTTTTACCCTATGCGATTTTGGGACCTGCCATTGGTGTGCTAGTGGATCGTCATGATAGGAAGAAGATAATGATTGGTGCCGATTTAATTATCGCAGCAGCTGGTGCAGTGCTTGCTATTGTTGCATTCTGTATGGAGCTACCTGTCTGGATGATTATGATAGTATTGTTTATCCGTAGCATTGGAACAGCTTTTCATACCCCAGCACTCAATGCGGTTACACCACTTTTAGTACCAGAAGAACAGCTAACGAAATGCGCAGGCTATAGTCAGTCTTTGCAGTCTATAAGCTATATTGTTAGTCCGGCAGTTGCAGCACTCTTATACTCCGTTTGGGATTTAAATGCTATTATTGCCATCGACGTATTGGGTGCTGTGATTGCATCTATTACGGTAGCAATTGTACGTATACCTAAGCTGGGTAATCAAGTGCAAAGTTTAGAACCAAATTTCATAAGGGAGATGAAAGAAGGAGTTGTGGTTCTGAGACAAAACAAAGGATTGTTTGCCTTATTACTCTTAGGAACACTATATACTTTTGTTTATATGCCAATCAATGCACTATTTCCTTTAATAAGCATGGAACACTTTAATGGAACGCCTGTGCATATTTCTATTACGGAAATTTCCTTTGCATTTGGGATGCTAGCAGGAGGCTTATTATTAGGAAGATTAGGGGGCTTCGAAAAGCATGTATTACTAATAACAAGTTCATTTTTTATAATGGGGACCAGTTTAGCCGTTTCGGGAATACTTCCTCCAAATGGATTTGTAATATTCGTAGTTTGCTGTGCAATAATGGGGCTTTCGGTGCCATTTTATAGCGGTGTGCAAACAGCTCTTTTTCAGGAGAAAATTAAGCCTGAATATTTAGGACGTGTATTTTCTTTGATCGGAAGTATCATGTCACTTGCTATGCCAATTGGGTTAATTCTTTCTGGATTCTTTGCTGATAAAATCGGTGTAAATCATTGGTTTTTACTATCAGGTATTTTAATTATTGGCATTGCTATAGTTTGCCAAATGATAACTGAGGTTAGAAAATTAGATTTAAAATAAACAATATTGGAGGAATATTTATGTATCTTATTTTCATGTAACTCTTCCTGCTAAAATCGCAGGGTTTTCCCTGCATACAAGCAAATGAAAGCATGCGATTATAGACAGGAGGAAATGTTATGGAATTAATATTAAAAGCAAAAGACATTCGTGTGGAATTCAAAGGACGCGATGTTTTAGATATAAATGAATTAGAAGTATATGATTATGACCGTATTGGTTTAGTAGGAGCAAATGGTGCTGGAAAAAGCACTTTACTCAGGGTACTTTTAGGAGAATTAACTCCCCCAGGATGTAAAATGAATCGTCTGGGTGAACTTGCCTATATTCCCCAGTTGGACGAAGTAACTCTGCAGGAGGAAAAAGATTTTGCACTTGTAGGCAAGCTAGGTGTTGAGCAATTAAATATACAGACTATGAGCGGTGGTGAAGAAACAAGGCTTAAAATAGCACAGGCCTTATCGGCACAGGTTCATGGTATTTTAGCGGATGAACCTACGAGCCATTTAGACCGTGAAGGAATTGATTTTCTAATAGGACAGCTAAAATATTTTACAGGTGCACTGTTAGTTATTAGCCATGACCGCTATTTTCTTGATGAAATAGTAGATAAAATATGGGAACTGAAAGATGGCAAAATCACTGAGTATTGGGGAAACTATTCTGATTATCTTCGTCAGAAAGAGGAAGAACGTAAGAGCCAAGCTGCAGAATACGAACAATTTATTGCGGAACGTGCCCGATTGGAAAGGGCTGCGGAGGAAAAGCGAAAACAGGCTCGTAAAATAGAACAGAAGGCAAAAGGTTCTTCAAAGAAAAAAAGTACTGAAGACGGAGGGCGTTTAGCTCATCAAAAATCAATAGGAAGTAAGGAAAAAAAGATGTATAATGCTGCTAAAACCCTAGAGCACAGGATTGCGGCCTTAGGAAAAGTAGAAGCTCCGGAAGGCATTCGCAGAATTCGTTTCAGGCAAAGTAAAGCATTGGAGCTCCATAATCCATACCCTATAGTCGGTGCAGAAATTAATAAAGTATTTGGGGATAAGGCTCTGTTTGAAAATGCATCTTTTCAAATTCCGTTAGGAGCAAAAGTGGCGTTAACTGGTGGTAATGGAATCGGAAAAACAACTTTAATCCAAATGATCTTAAACCATGAAGAAGGAATTTCTATTTCGCCTAAGGCAAAAATAGGTTACTTTGCACAGAATGGTTACAAGTACAACAGTAATCAGAATGTTATGGAGTTTATGCAGAAGGATTGTGACTACAATATATCAGAAATTCGTTCAGTGCTAGCATCTATGGGGTTCAAACAGAACGATATTGGAAAAAGTTTATCTGTTTTAAGCGGTGGAGAAATTATAAAATTGTTGCTTGCTAAAATGCTCATGGGTAGATATAACATCCTAATAATGGATGAACCCAGTAACTTCCTTGACATACCAAGTTTAGAGGCTTTGGAAATACTAATGAAGGAGTACACCGGAACTATCGTGTTTATCACCCACGATAAACGATTACTCGAAAATGTAGCAGATGTAGTTTATGAAATTAGAGATAAGAAAATAAATCTGAAACATTAAATTTAAGGTAGTCGCTGGTCAGTATAGTCTGTTCTGGTTGGCGACTCCATTGTTAAAGAGTATAAAGACTTTAGATTTTATGAATATTAAAAATAGGAACAGTCAATTGAACTGCTCCTATTTTTCTGCTAAATATATTGTAGTTTTCTTATATGTATAATGATAGATTAGCGGATTCTCATCTACGGTACTTACTTCAAATATGAAGAAGTGATCGCGGTTATCTCTGGACTTTTCCTTATTGAGGACAAAGTAATTCTTACGTGAAGTCGCCATTGTTTTTAGGATATCATCAGTTAGGAAGGTCAATGGAATATTCATGTTAGAGTAGCGGTAGAAGTCACGTTCAAAATCTTGGTAGCTCTCGCTATAATAGTCCATTTGTAGGTGATTACGCTGAAACTCAAGCTGATTCATAGAGCACCTCCTCGACAAGTTCAATACTAATAATGTCTTTTAATTTCAAATTGATGTGACCTGTTGTAGTTTTTATCAAAATGAAATCTTTGGTCAGACTTGGTATTGTTCCAGTGTAGGAAACACGCTTGTTTTTTTCAATCACTTGAATGCGTGTGCGTAGCTGCCCGGCGTATACTTGACTGAGGAGTAATAATTTCTTCTCTAGTGATAAGTCAGACATGTACGTTACTTTGTTTGTATCATCAGAGAGTGCTGATGCATGTTCAGATAGGAAAAAGCCCATCCATTTTTGCATCTTTGTATCCTGGTACTCTCTTGCTGATTGAAATGGTAAATATGAACGGTCAATCATATCAAATCCTTTCTATGCAGAGGCAAGGGTATTTTTATCAAATTGAATCGTAAAACCTTGAATTCCCCCACCTGTGTAACATTCTTTAAAGCGATTGATTACCTCAGTATAGATTATCACAGATGAGCTTGTTGGCTTAATGCTAAATGTAAATTCCAATGGTAATCGGTTTTCAGATTTAGCATGTACTAGTCGTATCGATATTTCAGTTGTTTTGAGTTTTCTCTGACGAAGTTTTGAAGTTGCTGTTTCAACGATTCCATGTAAAAATCTTTCAAGCATTTCAATATCATTACATCCTTTGCTACGGATTTCTGAAAATTGTACTGTATTTTTTTCTTGTTTCATTTTAATCCCTCCAATCCACCCGCGGAATGACCACCGATAAGTTTACTGCGTTCAATATTTCTGGAACCTTCAGTTAGGACGGTTCCTTTTTGTATGGCTAAAAAACCAAACTGTTCTCTGACAACATCAATAGCTGTCTGAAGTCTATTATCTTTTTCAATTTGTTCTACATCATCAAAGAGTGATAGTAGAGTATAGCTTTCATCTACGAAGCCACTATAAGATACACCAATTTGTCTCACTGCACCAGAGGTGTATTTTTTCGGAATAATACAAGTACATGACTCACCATTGTTTTGGGGAGATTTGCGGGTTCAATTTTATTCTGAGCATTTATAGATTTTTTCATCTCAGTCCTAGAATAGCCAATATGAATAGAAACGACAGTAGTCAATACTAGGGCTACTGTTCCGTTCCACAGTATCATTTAAAAATCATTTTCACACCCTTTCGTCTATTAGTATAGAAGAAAGCTCTCAGCACAGCCTGATAGGTTTCCATACACAACAACTCAAACAATGCTTGGTCATCATGGAGGGGTTGACCCCACTCCTCATCATGATAGGCAATGTAGAGCGGATTGGTCACCTTGACCCACGAACAACGTTTTGTCATGCTCTGCTCCTATTTGACCAACATTTTAAGGGCCGACTTGATATAGTTCTCAGCTGTATCTGTCGTTCCTTCAAAGAATTTCTTGATTTTCTTGAGCTCGGTTGCCTTGTAGCCCAGTGCCAGCATGGCTTCCATAGCTTCTTCCAATTCTTGGTTTTCAGCGCTTGCTTGCACTGCCACCTTGGCAGGAAGGTCATCTCCTGCAACTACTACCTTGCCTTCCAAGTCCAGCACCATCTGCTGGGCTGTTTTCTTGCCAATTTTAGGGAACTTGGTCAAGTAGGTGATGTTCTTAGTCTCAATCGCTTGAACCAAGCCAGCATTGTCATCGGCAGCGATAATAGCAAGAGCTGATACAGGACCAATCCCAGAGACCGAAATCAGACTGAGAAAGAGCTTTTTCTCGTCTTCTGAGCGAAATCCATAAAGCAGATGAGCGTCCTCACGCACGACTTGATGCGCATAAATTTGAGTTTCTTGGTTGACCTGTCCTGAGTAAGCATAGGGATTAGCCACATGCAGGATATAACCGATACCATTGATTTCAATAACAATGTATTTGGCAGTGATTTTGGTAATGATTCCTTTTAAATATTCGTACATAGTTTTCCTTTTAGTTTAATATTTCCCCAACTCACGGAGACTGGTGTGATTTTCCTGAATGCGTCGGAACATCTTTTCCATATCCGACTTGGTGAAGTGCACCAAAACAGGACGTCCGTGGGGACAGTTGTAGGGATTGTCACATTGAGAGAGCTGATAGAGGAGTTGTCTAGCTGAATGATCATCAATACGATGGTTGGCCTTAATCGACCGCTTGCAGGACATCATAATAGCCAGCTCTGCTCGGTATTTCTTGATAGAAACTTCCTTGGTCAAGAGTAGCATATCACACATCTCATAGATGCCTGATTCAATCTCTTCTTCTGCCATCCAGATAGGATGTTCACGTAGAATAAATTGATTTTCTCCGTACTCTGCTAGAAAGACGCCCACTTCCTCCAAATGTGTCATTCTTTCCTTGAGACGGAGGGCATCATCCGCTGGAAATTCAAAGATATAGGGTACTAGGAGTTGCTGCTGGCTCTGGTCAACATTCCCAATGCTCTCACGATACTCCTCGTACTTGACCCGTTCCTGCGCCGCGTGCTGGTCTATGATATAGAGCCCATCTCTCCCTTGGGCAAAGAGATAGGTTCCATGCATTTGCCCGAAAAATTCCAATTCTGGGAAGCTGGATGATTCTTCTCGCTCCAGCTTGTCATAAACCTTATCAAGACTCGCAAGGTCCAACTCTGGATGGTCTAGCTGGTCGTAGTTAGCAGGTTTTCTCTCTGCAAAATGCAGTTTTGCTGGCTTGGTCAATTGGTCCAAGGTTTCCTTGGCAAACAGGGTTAAGTCCTGCCCTTCATCAGTCAATTCGACCTGATAATCAGCCACCTCAGCTTGACTAGGTCTTGTCGGCTCAGTATTTTCATAGTAGAGTGTATTTTCTTTGAGTGGGAGAATAGTTTGCTCCACCTTCTCACGATTGCGCACAGTCGATTTGGCAAGATTTTCCAAGGCATCTGGAATCAAGGTTTGTTCCTTGAGACTATTTGCAATAGCTTCTGAGACCAGCGTCATCAGTTCTTTTTCCTTAGAAATCCGCACCTCTTGCTTGGTTGGATGAACATTGACATCCGCTAGATAAGGGTCGATATGAATGTGAATGACAGCCAGTGGAAAACGGCCTACCATGAGCTTACTTCCGTAACCATCTAAAATAGCACGATTGAGTAGGAAATTCTTGATATAACGACCATTGATGAAGAGGCTGATATAGTTGCGATTAGCCCGAGTCAACTCAGGCAGGGAAACAAAGCCTGAAATTTCGAAATCAAGATCCGAATTCTCAATTTCAATCATCTTCTTGGCACTGACCAAACCATAAATTCCTGCGATTGCTTGTCGCAGTTGACCAGTCCCAGCTGTCCGCGTCATTTCCTTGCCATCACTAATCAAGCTGAAAGAAATCTCAGGATGGGCCAAGCCCAGACGGTTGACAATATCAATGATATGAGACAACTCCGCTTGCTGGCTCTTCATATACTTGAGGCGGGCAGGCGTGTTGAAAAAAAGGTCCTCCACACAAACCTTGGTTCCCACTGGACTGGTCGCTGGGATGATTTCTTCTACTTCTCCCCCACGCGCGACGAGCTTGGTTCCATGACTTGCACCATCCACCGCCGTCAAAAGGGTCAGAACACTAACAGACGCTATAGAAGGCAGGGCTTCACCACGAAAACCAAGCGTCCGAATCCGAAAGAGATCTGCTTGATTTTTTATCTTACTGGTCGCATGGCGGCGCAGGGCCAATTCCACCTCATCGTGGGCAATTCCATGACCATTATCTGTGATTTGAACCTTCTTGAGACCAGCTTCCTCAATCTCAATGATAATCTGGCTAGAACCCGCGTCAATGGCATTTTCTACCAGCTCCTTAACAACGCTAGCTGGACGCTCAATAACCTCTCCAGCTGCAATCTGGTTTGCCAGCACCTCTGGCAATTCAATAATATGAGACATCTTTCAGCCCCTTTCTGTATCTATTTTCCTAGAAATTGATTAGTGCTATTATACCATATTTCAGAAAGGACAGAAAAGCTCCACCACATAGGAGCCAAATCCCTCCACATAGACAAAGGCCCTTGCCATAGGATATAAAATAGTGTTTAATAAAGGTGTACAAGAAGTGATCACAATTTTGTATGAAAAACAAGGAGAGAAATTTATGAAAGTAGAACTACAGATTAGTGAAACTTACGAAGAGGAAAAGCTGATTGTTCAAGCACCTCAGCCGACAGATAAAGTCCAGAAAGTCATCGAGTTCGCAGAAAATTTGGATCTAACAGAAAAAATCAAAGGGAAAATCGATAATCAGGTCTATCTCGTTGAGATTAGCAAGATTCAACGCTTCTATATCGAGAATCGGAAGGTTCTAGCAGAAACCGCGAGTCAGACCTACAACATTGATTTGCGACTCTATCAGGTCCTTGAAATTCTGCCAACCAATTTTATCCAAATTTCCCAATCAGAAATCATCAATATCGATTCCATCTCTCATCTCAAGCTCACACCCAACGGTCTGGTAGAAATCTTTCTCAAAAACCAAAGCTTCACCTACTCTTCACGCCGTTACCTAAAAACCATCAAGGAGAAATTAGAACTATGAAAAAACAAGTATTTCACGACGCAGCTGCTGGTGTCCTCATCGGCCTCATCCTCTCTATCATCTTTTCACTCATTTATGCACCAAGTACCTACGCCCCGTTAAGTCCCGACTCTCTCATCGGACAAATGATGGCTCAACATCAGGTTCATGGTGCCCTGATCTTGCTCTACTGCACTCTTATCTGGGCAGCCATCGGTATTCTCTTCAACTTTGGCAAGCGATTATTCAGCCGTGACTGGAGCTTGCTCCGTGCAACTCTGACTCATTTCTTCCTCATGCTAGTAGGTTTTATCCCATTAGCAACCCTAGCAGGTTGGTTCCCCTTCCACTGGATTTTCTATCTCCAACTCATTATCGAGTTTGCGATTGTCTACCTCATCATTTGGACTATTTCCTATAAAAGAGCATCAAAAAAAGTAGACCATATCAATCAACTCTTGGAGCATAGAAAATAGGAATCTCATAATAAGCAAATCCGAGAAAGAAACTTCTCGGTTTTTCTTTATCCTTCTGCACCTTACTATCATAGCAGTTATTTTCAGATCTTCTTTATAAATTTTCTGTAATTTTCTATCTTTTTTCAAAATATTCTTGCATTTTCCCAAAGTTTTTTGTAGAATATAGATTACATATTCAGATTATTCTGAAAATTCAAAAAGAGGTATTTATCATGTCGCAAGCTATTTCGTTAAATCAATCAACCTGGACAAGTAAACTAAAAGCAATGGGGCCTGGAATCCTAATGGCTTCTGCCGCTGTTGGCGGTTCTCACATTGTATCTTCCACTCAAGCTGGTGGTTCTTATGGGTGGTCGCTACTCCTCTTGGTCATCTTAGCCAATGTCTTTAAATATCCATTTTTCCGTTTTGGTGCTGAATACACAGCTGATACCGGAAAGACTTTGGTTGAAGGTTATGCCGAAAAAGGAAAACTCTATCTCTGGATTTTCTTTATCCTAAATGTCTTTTCGGCTATGGTCAACACAGCTGGTGTCGCCATTCTGTGCTCAGCTATCATCGCCAGCGCCTTCCCAATGATCGGTCTTAGCATTACTCAGTGGTCTCTCATTCTCGTTGCCATCATTTGGACTATGCTACTCTTTGGAGGCTACAAACTCTTAGACGGCATGGCAAAATGGATCATGTCAGCTTTGACCATTGCAACTGTTCTTGCAGTTATCATCGCGGCGATTAAACATCCAGAATACAGCTCTAATTTTGTCGAGAAAACACCTTGGCAAATGGCAGCTCTTCCCTTCATCGTCTCTCTCCTAGGATGGATGCCTGCTCCTATTGAAATTTCAGCCATCAACTCACTTTGGTCTGCTGAAAAGAAAAAGACCGTCAACTTTAACACCGAGGACGCCCTATTCGACTTTAACGTTGGTTATATTGGAACAGCTATCCTAGCTGTGTTCTTTGTAGCACTGGGAGCACTCATTCAGTATCCTACAGGACAGGCAGTTGAAGCCGCTTCAGCCAAATACATCTCTCAATTCGTGGGCATGTATGCCTCTGTTCTTGGCGAATGGTCCCGTTACTTGATTACCTTTATTGCCTTCCTCTGTATCTTTGGAACAGTTATCACCGTTATCGATGGTTACTCTCGTGTCAATCAGGAATCTCTACGACTGCTAATCCGTCAAAAAGAAGACAATCGTAAATCTTTGAACATCTGGATGACCATCACTGCTATCATCGGTATCATCATTATCAAGTTCTTCGCTGGTCAGGTTTCAACCATGCTCCGCTTTGCTATGATTGGTTCTTTCCTGACAACACCATTCTTCGCTCTTTTGAACTACGCCTTGGTAACGCGTGAAAACAAACATCTTCCTTCTTGGCTCAAACACCTTGCCATTGCAGGATTGATTTTCCTCTTTGGCTTCGCCATCTTCTTTATCTACGCACTCGCAATCGGAAAAGCAGGATAACTAACAAAGCGCGAGATGAAGATAAGGTTTCATTTCAAGAGAAAATTCAGCAAATATTTCTATGATAAAAAGCATAAGAACAAGGTTTTGAAGACCTGAACTTATGCTTTTTTACGTTCTCAAAGACTGTTTATACTCAAAAAGCAGTTGAAAAACGCCAACCGCCTCTTATATTGGCTTTAATTCTCTCTTTCCAACTCATACAAATCTGCGATAATAGCTGCGACACGTTTGATATCTCCCAGCATACCTCGCATTTCAAAGTCAGCCAATACAGGGAAACCAAAGCGTTGACTGTATTGCTTGGCTGTCAGGCAGTATTGGTTATTAAAGTTACGATTTCCTGAACCAACCACACCAAAACACTTACTAGCATTATCACCATAGGCGATAAAATCCCCGACTGGTGTCGTCAAAATCTCGACATCTCCGTTATCCACGCCATTTCCACCTTCTAGGTAGGTCGGCAAAAAAGCAACATAAGGATGGTCCATTTCATAGAAATCGTGACCTTCCTTGACCAAATCCTTAATATGAATCTTTTGAACCTCAATTCCCTCGTACTGGGACAAGAGATAGTCTTTCAAGCGCGTCACAAAACTCTCAGTATTGCCGCTCAGACTAATATAGACTAAAGAAATTGTCTTCATATTTACCTCCATGATTTTATCTATAATCGAAAAATAACTACCAAGATTGTATCTTGATAGTTATTTTTTGTCAATACTTAGGCAAATTCTTCTGTTTCCTCTTCTTCTGCCAAGACTTTCTGTTGACGCCACATCTTATAGAAGACGAGGGCTAGGAAAAGAACATTGATGACGATATAGAAAATACTAACAGCTTGTGAAATAACACTTATCCCTAAACGCATGGTCTCATCGTGAACTAACTGCACAGCGTCTTGTAAAGTCACATAGCTATAAATCGAACCAATAATGGCTAGCAAAACATAGCCGACATAAGTATAGTTTGCATATTGCAAATTCTTACGAACAAGGAAGACAATCGCTACTCCCACTAAAATAGCAGATAGCACAATCAAGGCCATATTAAAAATAGAATGAGTTGATTCTGCTACTCTATAGGTGTAATTAAGCTGGTCTTCTAATTGCTGAGCACTAACCCCTGCAACTTGTTTTTGAGCGGCACGAAGAGCTTCTTTGCTAGGCAAGGGACTCAACATTCCAAATAGAGACGTAGCTGAAATAAGAGCAGACAAGATTAGCAAGACCCATAGATAAATCGGTTTCTTTTTCATGATAGAACCTCCTGATATTATTATTGATATTATAGCACCTTTTGTAAAGGAATACAAATCTTATAGTATAGTTTCTACCTGTTTTCGGTAGGCTTTTGGCGATTTTCCGCACAATTTTCGGAACACTTTATAGAAATATCCAACATTACTGTAACCAACAGCATAGCAAATATCTTCAATACTGTCACTGGTTGAAAGTAAGAGTTGCTGGGCAGCCTTAATGCGTTGTTTATTTAGTAATTCTGCGAAGGTCGAATTGGTTTCTCGCTTAATCAACTGACCTAGATAGACAGGATTGATAAAAAGATCCTTACTGATATCCTTGAGCGAAAGTTCTTTCTGATAATCACACCCAATAACTTCCAGTACACTGACCACATTTTCATTCATGCGATATTGCCCAAAAAAGCGGGTCAGAGTTTCCTTAATATAAGGAACCAATTCATCAAAGGATTGAATAGCATGAATCGTTTTGACAATATCCGTTAAATCATCAGCTTTTAGATGTTCAAACAAGTGAAAAACATCCATGACAAACTGGATAAAAAGCTGTTTGGTAATCGGAACACGAGGTGTATTTTCAAGAACTACCTTCTCCAAGAGGTTCAACTCTTCTACGATTTGGTTGAGATCCCCCTGAATGATAACCCTATAAATCGGTTCGTAATAGGTAAAGAGACTCTCAGACTGTTTTAAATTTACAGAACCGTAAAAGAGAGCTTTCTCAGCATCCAGCTTCCAGCGTTCAAAGTGTTCTTGATAAGGAGCTTCAAAGAGTGTAACGACTAAACCATCTAGGGGTTGATCAGAAATAAAAATCTGCCAATCTTGTCCTAACACATAATATGGAATAGTGAAAGAACCTTGTTTTTCCTTGGATAGACCTATCCACCAGTTCTCCTTACCTCCTAAATAACTAACAAATCCAGCCTCATCTAAATCTTGACTGAGGGTCTGACTTTTCTTTCCTCTCTCGCTGAGCTGACCTGCAATCTTCTCCAGTAGATTACCCAACTCTACCTTATCTACTGGCTTGACCAAATAGTCCACCACACTAAGGTTCATGGCCTTTTTGACATAGTCAAACTCCTGATAACCTGAAAGCAGGATATAGGCTGCATCTGGTAATATCTCCTTCATTTCCTTGATCATCTCAAGCCCTGTCTTATCTGGCATATTGACATCGGAAATGATAACATCGACAGGATTTTCCTGCACATATTCTAGAGCCTCGTCGGCATGACTGGCTGTTGCGACGACCTCCATATCCCACTTATCAAAGGGAATCAAACGCTTCAGACCTTCTGTCACCATGTACTCATCATCTACTAATAATACTCTATACATTTTCTCCCTTTCTACTCATCTTGAATTGTAATACGATACTGAACACCTGCTTGCTCCGCAGACTCTACACTAATGGCATAGCGGTCCCCAAAATAGAGCACAAAACGCTCATGGACATTGACAATCCCGATAGACTGCCTTTGGGCACTATAGCTGGCTTGGTGTTCAAAATGTCTCTGCCTTAGTTTTTCTCGGAGATTTGCCAGCTTTTCAAACGACATACCACGACCATTATCTACCACTAAAATTTCCACAAAACCATCTCGTTTAAGAGCTTTAATGCTAATCACATTATCTGTCCGTCTGTGGTCAACACCATGCGCGAAATAATTTTCTACTAGCGGTTGCAAGGTAAATTTAGGAATCTTCATATTCTCTAATTCTGCGTCTATCTTGAAACCATAGGCAATAGACTTTGGATAGCGAACCATGCAGAGATAGCTGTATTTACGGCAAAATTCTAATTCCTGTTTGAGAAGGGTTTCTCTTTCGTCGGAAATATTGTTACGCAAGAGACTGCTAAACTCATAAATGATATCTGCCAACTCATCTTGACTCTGCATAACTGCATACATACGCAAGAACTCCAGCGTATTATACATAAAATGAGGATTGATTTGAGCCTGTAAGGCTCGCATATTGGCATCTTTTTGACTAAGCTCTAACTGATAAATATCATGGATATTCTTTTCTAATCGATCCAACATATCATTGGTGGTCTCTGCGATTAGGAGCAATTCCTGGTCCTTTTCAAGTGTGTCAATACGAAGACCTTCCTCTCCTTGAGCAATAGCTTGAATGGAATCTACCAAATCCACTACCTGCTTTTGGTAATTAGCAAAAGTCTGCCTCAAAGTCAGATAGAGAATGACAATAAAGAGAAAACTCAAGCCCACAATCAAGGCAGAGCTGGTTACCGTTCCTTGTAAAACAAAGTTTTTGGGAACTGCCACCTGAACCTGATAGCCATGAGAGGTCACACCAACAAACCAGTTCTCATGCTCCCTATTGACCCTCTCACCAATATGAAAAATCTCCGTATCAAAAGGCGATGTCACAGTCACAGCCATCGGGATATGACCTCGGGTATTGTCTACAGCATGATATAAGATTTCTGGGTCCAAGGATATATATATCACTCCTATAGATTGATCCGTTGCTGGATCCAGAACAGGAATTCCAAAACTATTGGCCTCCGGTTTAAAATCTTCCGCAAGTACCGTATGGCCACCTCTCTCATTTCTGCTAGAAACATAAACTTCTTTAAAGTCCTGCAAGACGATTGCAACACCCGTTATATAGTCATTTTGAACATACAGGTCATCAATATTTTCATACAGAGAAATAGAAGTTGACGAAGTCGATTGATGCTCCAACAGCCAATAAAAATACTCAGAAGTTGACAGGCTAAAGTACTTATAAACCCCTTGTATCCTGTCTTGATTGGCTACTAAATCTTGCGCTAGCTGGGCTGACTCGCGATAATAATATTCCACCTCTTCGACTGTTCGAGTGGTTACACGCTGGGCTACTCTTTGAGCTTCCTTTTCCCGTGAATCCCAGTCAGCATAGGAGAGTAAAATTGCAAAACTCGCAATAATAATCATCATAACTGAACTGTAGGTTCTTAGAAGCGTATGTAGCCAAAACTGCTTCATTCTATTTTGTCGCCAATTTTTTATGGATACTTTCATAGACCGGTTCCAACATATCACTGATAAAGAAATGCCACATCCCAATTCCTACAAAGAAAAGCAGGGCAGGCATATAGTAACCAATTGCCACAAGTAGCACTGTCCCAAGGAGAACCTTTACCACAGCTACTAGATTTATAAAGATGCCAATCAAGGATAGTTTGAGACTATTTCGGTAGGACAAGTCAAAATAAACTTGTAGCTTCAAAGACACTGTGTAGGCCAAAAAGAGCAGGAATACTACTAAGAAATTTAAAAAGGTAGCAATCAAATGAACGATGGTCTGATGAGGCAATTGCACCAAGAGATACAGGCCATAGACCAAAACTAGATCCACCCCTAAAAAGCTATAGAAAATCAGGTTGCTTGATACAAAATTTTGCTTATAAAGAGACCAAGCCTCCTTCAAACTGTATTCCCGAAAGCTATAACCATGTTCTGCATATAGACTCATCAAGGTGGCACTAGCCGGCGCTAGACCAAGGATAATCCCTCCTGCCAATGTTAATAGCCAAAAGAAGGCTGTCGCAATCATCCCTAAAAAGAAACGATTAAAGACAAAGTCTAAAAATCTCCCCATGATATCCTCCTAAAAATAACTATGAAACTATTATAGCATATTTCAAGCGTTTTCAAAACATAGACTATCCATTTACAATCCCACCAAACCGTGGTAAAATGGGAATTGTGAGAAAATTATCAGGAGACAATTCATGAAAAGATCTATCTTAACTACACTGCTTTTTGCAGTTCTTTACTTCCTCTGCATGGGAATTGGTGTCCTTTTGGGCAACCTCTTTGACCAAACTGGAAACATGTTTTATGCGCCTGCCTTTACTGCCCTTGTAGGCGGCAGCGTCTATATGATCCTAGTCGCAAAAGTTCCGCGCTTTGGAGCCATTACCACTATCGGCCTTGTCATGGCTCTCTTTTTCTTGGGATCTAAACACGGTGCTGGTGCCTTCCTTCCTGGAATTATCTGTGGCCTCCTAGCAGATGGAATAGCTCATTTAGGAAAATACAAGGATCAAACAAAGAACTTCCTTTCTTTCGTTATTTTCGCCTTTAGCTCAACTGGTCCAATCTTACTTATGTGGATTGCACCCCAAGCCTATATGGCAACCCTTCTAACAAGAGGAAAATCGCAAGAATATATCGACCGTATCATGGTCGCGCCAAATCCTGGAACCATCCTTCTATTTGTTGCAAGTGTAGTCATCGGAGCCCTAGTAGGTGCCTTGATTGGACAAGCCTTGAGTAAAAAATTGGCACAGAAAATCTGATTACTTAAAAAGAGCCGCACGGCTCTTTTTATTTATGACTCAAGACTTAGTCAAGAAATCTCCCAAGAATTGGATTGCAAAGATAATCAAAATGATAATG
>NZ_DXLC01000034.1:0-10754 GCF_019414905.1 Streptococcus sp.
GTTTTCTCAATAGGATTGTACTCAGGTGAGTAGGGAGGAAGTGGTAAAAGTTTATACCCCAAGGATTCAAGCTCTTTACGTTTTGCTTCAAGGTCAGCTAAACGTTTAGCTTCTACTTGCGCACTATACAAGGCGAAGAGTTTGTCATAAGTCTTTTGGTCGAGTTTCTGTTCTTTCAACAACTTGTCAAGGATAGTTTGTGCCTCTTTCAAGGCAGTTACTTTCTCTTTAAGAGTAGTTTCTTTTTCAGAAAGGACTTTCTTAGCTTTAGCTAAGTTAGGCTCTGCGTTGAGCAAGTTTTCAAGGTCAGCCTTGGCTTGTTCAAGTGTCTTAGTAGCTTGTGCTACTTTTTCTTTAGCAAGTTCAAGATTATTTTCAGCAGTCTGCACCAGTGCTTTGAGTTCAGCCAATTTATCTTGTTCAGTTGCTAGGTTGTTTTTAGCGTTAGTAAGGGCAGTCTGCTTATTAACAAGTTCTTGTTTCGCTTTATCAAGGTTTTGTTGCTTGATTTTAACGTCAGCAGTCAAAGCCTCTAGTGCTTTCTCAGCATTTTCTAAGCGCTTGTTAGCATTAGCAAGGGTGTCTTGTGCCTTTTCAAGATTGCTTTGAGCAGTCGGTGTTTTCAAAGGTGTGTCTTTAAGAGCATCCAATCGTTTTTGAATTGTTTCCTGCTCACCTTTAGCTCTGATATTTGCAATCGAAGCACTTGTCTTTTCACGCTGTGCCATAGAGTTTTCAGTCTGAGCATTTAATAAGGCAGAATTTGCAGTATTATAGGCTTTTACAATACTTTCTGCTGTATTATTGTTAGGCACTTCAGTCTTATCTAGCTTGTTGCCAGATACTTGTTTGTCTGATACAGTAAAGAAATGAGCGCTAGTTCGTCCAGTACTACTAGACAGTCCTAATGCAAAATACTCTTTGTTTGCCCCTTGGCTAGTCAATCCCGTAATACTTTGAGCATGTAACCACTCCCAACCATTAAATAGCAATCCAGAAATACTTTCATAAACCCATTTTTTAGCATCATCCATTGTATGAATTTTATCACCATTATTGATACTACTTAAATTTTCTAAAGCTTGTCCAGATTCATCATCAATAGCAGGTAAGCCATACTCACGTGCAATCCGATTAATAAGCTTGTTATGATGTCCTGCTTCGACTCGCCAATCATCTGCCACATATCCTTCAGTAATTTTGTCTGATACATCAATCATTCCCTTAGTTACAACTGTTTTTGGAGTTCCAAAACGTTCACGAATTTGGTTTATTAGACTATTTGCAAAATTTGAAAGTTCTATCTTTTGCTCATTTGTCAAATGATTAGCATCTACAGCAATTGTTTTATCACTAGGGTTGGATTTAAAATTGTTTAAATCAATATTAGATTGATTAACTTTCTTCAAATTTTCTTTAGCTTTCTCTCTATGTTCTTTCCACTTAGCACGTTCATTTGAAATGTTATAAGGATTATTTACATAGGATTTCAAAGCATTAACATAGTCATCTGTAACTTGAAAAGTGTTAATTGATTTATAACTACTTTCAGCCCTAGTAAATGTATCCTGTGCTTGGTCAAGAGCAGTTTGTGTCTGACTTGCTTTATTTGTTGCGTTTGTCAAAGCAGTTTGAGTGCTTGCTACTAACTTACTAGCTTCTGTCAACTCGTTTTGGACGCTTGAAATTGCGTCTGCACGTTTCTTGTCATCAGCCTTGGCTTGTGTCAAAGAATTTTCAGCGTTTGATACACTAGTTTGTGCTTGTGCTTGCGCTTTTTCAGCGTTATCCTTTTCAGCAATAACTTTCGCTTGTCCTGTACCGTCAAGGACAGCTTGTGCGTTATCTACATTAGTCTGTGCGTCCTTAACTTCTTTTTCAGCACTTGCTACTTTGTCCTCAGACTTCTTAACTACGTTTTCTTGGTCTGCGACAACTTCTTGTGCTTTAGCAAGGTCATTTTTAGAATTTATCTCTTGCTTTTCTGCATCAGATTTACCATTTTCAGCACTAGCAACCTCTTGATTTTGCTTTTCAATGTTTTCTGGTGTAGCTTTATCCTTGATTTCTTGTGCCTTATCTACCTCTGACTGAGCATTATTCTTTTCGGTCTGTGCTTGGTCTTTTTCGGTCTGTGCTTGGTCTTTCTTGGCTTTTGCTTGTTCTACTTCTTTGGTAGATTTATCAAGCTTATCCTTAGCTTCGTCAACCTGACCTTTTGTAACTTCCTTAGTAGGAACTTTTACTTCAGTTTTCTTAGGAGCTTCTTTCTCTGCCAAAGCTGGTTCGATTTGAGAAGTTGTAGGTAATGGAAGCTCCACTGTATCTGCTTGAGCAGTTCCGATTGTTCCGACAAGACCAGTGGTTGCGATGGCAGAAATAACCGCACCCGTATACAATTTTTTAGCAGTACCATGACTATTTTCCATAGTTTTTGACATCTATAAACTCCTTTGTATAATGCCCTATGCATTTTATTCAATATAGTACTATTCTACCATACTTTTCTCGTTTTTGGATAGTTTATTATACTTATTTTTCAAGAAAATAGATAGTAAAATGGTACATAGTATGGAATATAATAAATTACAAAAGCATATCGCATTTCGAATACGTGAATGCAGAAAAGACCAAGGTTTAAGTCAGGAAAAATTATCTGAAATAGCTGGTCTAGGTGTTAAAGCGATTCAAAATATAGAAAACATGAAGTATGATTTTAAGATAAAAACTCTTGAATCCGTAATCAAAGCCCTAAATCTAACGGTCGAGGAGTTCTTCAATCTTCAATCATTTGAATCAGATCGAGAAGATTCTTCAGAAGTACTTTTTGAAAACTTAACAAAATTACCCAAAGATAAGCAAGGAAAAATTATATCTTCATTTAATGAGATTGTAAAGAATATCAAATAAACCCAGCCAAAATAAATTTTGGTTGGGTTTTATAGTAGATTGAAATAAGATTTGAACAAATCAATTAGAAAAGTTAAATTAATTTCTAAAAATGTTTTAGCAGCTGTGGTGTACTATTTTGGTTTCAATCCACTAGCGAATGGTAGTTGGGTGACATCCGAATTCAGCAGCTATCTCAGTCAAATAAGCGTCTGGATTGTTAGTAAGATAGTTTTTAAGTCTATCTCTATCAACCTTTCTTGGTTTTGTTCCTTTTACTTGATGGTTTAGCTCTCCTGTTTTCTCTTTTAGCTTTAACCAGCCATAAATGGTATTACGTGAGATTTGGAAAACGTGTGATGCTTCTGTTATACTACCTGTTCGCTCACAATAAAAGAGAGAACTTTTCTACGAAAATCTATTGAATATGCCATAAGAAGGTTATACCACATTATGTACTATTTTTGGTTCATTTTACTATATAAGGGTTTCTACCTCTATTTGCTATCTTGAACATCAAAAAAAGAGGGGATTCCCCTCCTTAGGAATTTAATTCTGCTAAGTTATCTAGATACTGGTTGTTAATGACTGCCAAGATATAGGAATCTGCTTTCAAGAGGTCATTAGGACCAAACTGGACATCCAGCGGTGAATTTTCTTGTTCACGAAATCCTAGGACATTGAGATTGTATTTACCACGTAGATCCAGCTGGCTTAGGCTTTGACCTGCCCAAACACTCGGAATTTTCATCTCCACGATAGACACATTTTTATCCAGTTGAAAGACATCCACATTGTTATGAAAGAGAATGGTCTGCGCTAGGGACTGGCCCATTTCATACTCAGGCGAGATTACCGAGTCAGCACCGATTTTTTCCAGTACCTTCTTGGCTGTCTGGCTTTTTACCTTGGCAATAACCCTTGGTACACCCAAACTCTTACAATGCATCACTGCAAGCACACTCGACTCTAGATTTTCCCCTGTTGCCACTACAACCGTATCACAGGTATCAATTCCTGCGGTTCTGAGGAGTTCCTCGTCTGTAATATCGCCCACAACTCCACGCGCCAAAACAGGCTCAAATTGATTGATACGCTCGGCGTGGTCGTCAATGGCAATAATATTCATATCTTGCTTGGCGAGGGCTGTCAGAACACTACTCCCAAAAATCCCCAAGCCTAAAATTCCAATCGTACGATCTGACATCGTTCTTCCTTTCTTATCCAATACTAATATCTGCTTTCATATACTGAATCAAATCTTTCTTATCCGGCTGGTAATCCGCTAGACTCACCAACAAGGTCAAGGGACCGATACGGCCAATAAACATAAGCAACATGACAATACTTAGGGCTAGCTTGCCCAATTCTGGTGTCAAATTTGCCGTGACCCCAACTGTCGCAAGGGCGGAAATGGTCTCAAACATGAGGTAGATAAATCGCGGTGTTCCTTCTGCCGTAATTCCCAACAACATCAAACCCAACAAGAAGGTCATCAAAAAGATAATGAAGACACTAAAGGATTTTTGGACTGTTCGAGCTTCAATGGTTCTCTGCGCAACATTGGCATGAGGCAAGCCCAGCAACTCACTACGAGCAAAGACCAATAAGACAAAGAAGGTCGTAATCTTGAGCCCCCCAGCCGTCCCTCCAGGCGCGCCACCCAGAAACATCTGTAGGATATAGATAAATAAGGTCACAGGCCGAGCTTGGGTGTAGTCAATAGAGGCAAAACCAGCCGTTCTCATGCTGACAGTTTGGAAAAAGCTGACTAGCACCTTCTCTGGGACACTAAGATTACCAATGGTCCCAGGATTGTGCCACTCCGTAAAGAGTGTGGATACTGTCCCAAACAGCAAGATCCCTGCGGTCAAGAAGAGGACCAACTTGGTGTGAAAACGCAGACGACGCTTTTTCTTCTGGCCTAGCTGGGTTGCCAAGTCAAACCAGACCATAAAGCCCAGACCACCCGTGATAATCAAACCAGCAATGACCAGATTGATTAAAGGATCCGTCTGATAATTCACTAAACTGCTACTGCCGAAATTATCAAAACCAGCATTACAAAAGGCTGAAATGGCTAAAAAGATAGAGGTAAAAATGCCCCGTCCCCAGCCGAACTCAGGAATAAAGCGGAAACTTAGTAGGAAGGCACCCAAGCCCTCCACCAGAAAAGTCGTCAAAAAGATAGACCGCATAAAGGCCTTCAGTGACCGAGTTTCCCCGTAACTAAAGCTCTCCTGAATGGTTTCACGACTGCGAAGACTGAGCTTTTGCTTCCCCTGAATATAAAATACCCCGATAAAGGTCATGAGCCCCAGACCACCAATCTGTATCAAGAGCATACAAATCAGCTGACCCCAGACATTATAGGTGGTAGCTACCGGCTGCGTAAAGAGGCCGGTCACACAGACCATGGACACCGTCGTAAAAAGATGGTCAAAATATGTAGCCTGCGAACCGCTTGCCTGTACAAAAGGCAAACTCAAAAGGAGAGAACCTATAAAAATAACTCCAGCGAAACTTAAAAAAATCCGACGAGCTGGCGAAAGTCCGCCAAAGGCCCTTTCAAGTTTTTTCACAAATAATTTGAATAACATACATCCATTGTACCATAAAAAGAGGGAGAGTAGCTATATCTGAGAAGTTATCTCAAGGCAGAGTTCCAAGGCCTTCTCAAAAGCTTCTGAACCCCAGTCACGACTATCGTACTGGTCCAAGTCTGCTAAGGAATCAGCTGTGAACAACAATTCACCCCAGAGAACCCCTCGCAGTTGGGCTACTGCCGCAAGCGCAGAACACTCCATCTCCACAACAGCACAGCCTTCCTCCTTGCGATAAGCCACCTTTTCAGCTGTTTCTCGGTAAAAACCATCTGTGGTCCAGGTCATGACTTCTTCATAGGGAATCCCTCTGGCCTCCAAAACTTGCTCAATAGCAGCAATAGCCTCTGGCTGAATTTCCATATAACGAGAAGGGGCCACATAGTGATAACTAGCTCCTTCATCTCGCAGAGCGCGAACAGGGACTAGAAAGGCATTTTCTTCTATATCAGCCAGCACACCACAGGTTCCAGTGGAAATAATCTGCTCCACACCATAGCCAATCAACCAATCCATAAGCTGGGCTGCTGGAGCTGAACCAACAGGAGCCTGAGCCAGACAAAGTTCTTCGCCTTTGTAGTTCACGACATAAACTGGATAGGTCTTGGTGGCAGAAACAAATTCGCCGGCACAGTCCGCCCCTACTTCCCTCGCATAGCGGTCAATCTCCTCACCTAAAAAAGCATAGACACACTTCTTTGGTAAGTGCAAGTCCAGCCCCTCGTGATTGGGCATGATGACCGCTTGAGGATTGTCATCAAACTCTAAAATAGGAATCGCATGTTTCTGAATCATAACTCACCTCCTCTAATTTTGTACTATTGTATCAAAAGATGACACAGTGTCAAGGAAGAGATTGATAAACTGAGGGGAAAAAAATCTCAGTATTCTTGGGATTCTCAAAACTAAGTGATTTCATAAATCATAAGGAATTAGAGTAAACATCACAAACGTAGCCCCTCTG
This sequence comes from Streptococcus sp., assembly GCF_019414905.1. Lineage (GTDB taxonomy): Bacteria > Bacillota > Bacilli > Lactobacillales > Streptococcaceae > Streptococcus. The sequence goes on from NZ_DXLC01000034.1 coordinate 6,457, forward strand.
TAATTAAAATCTGCAGAGGGGGGCGTTATATATTAGTAGTTGTTGCTGATAACTATTACCTTGAAAGAAAAGTATTTATGTCTTACTCTATCTAGACCTTATTATCAAATTTTTAAAAGATCAACTTCCAAGATAATCATTCACTATAAAGAGCTTCTAATTCCCGCTTTAAATATTCAGCCAGATGTTGATGAGCAAAAATATCAGCATTCTGCTCCGCTGTAGGATTATAGTTTGTATTGGTATTTACATCATACACATAAATATCTCCACTTTCTGATTGAACCCATTCTATAGCTGCCACATCAATATGAGCATTTTTAAGGAAGGCTTCATAAGCTTCTTTTTGAGATTCTGGTAGAGGTTCTGTAATTTGGAATTTTTCAGAAGTTTCCAGTTGTTCTGGCCTCTTACCGATTTGACAACCATCTGCTGGACAAAGTTGGAGACCATCTGAAGAATCAATTGAAACAGTATAAAGAAACTTCTGATTGATAAACTCTGAACGACGGATACGTCCATCACTTGGTTTGATGTAGGCTTGTAACAAGGTAATCCCGTCCACTGAAGGTTCAAAGAGGGGACTATTGACATAAGCGTCCAGTTCCTCTTCATTTTGGAAGAGTTGAACTCCTAAGCCTTTTCCTGCTCGATTATGCTTGGTAATCAAAGGATAGATGTTTAATTTTCTTGCTGCTTCAATGATGTTTTCTTGCCCTAAAACCGCAACTGTTGCAGGAGTTTCAATACCAGACTCGTTCAACTTCAAATATTGTTTGACTTTACTGATTTCAAGGTTGATAGCACCAGTACCATTCACAACCTTGCGATCGTGCACTTCTAGCCAAGTAAGCACCTGCTCTGTAAATTCTGGTGCATAACGATGACCTCTGGTATGAGAAGATTCGGACATACGATTGTAAAAGATTCCTTGCGGCGGTGGGCTTTGAAGATCTAATATCCCACTAGACAAATTCCATAGTTCATAAGGGACTTCCAATTCTTCCAACCATTTATTAATTTTTTATGTCAAATACTTTATCATCAAATTGTTCAGCTAGTATAGTTGCTGAGTGATAAAGTTCCTTTGCTTTATTTTTATCATTTTCAAAATAAAGATAGCACTTAGCTTCAAATACTGAAATTCCAGGTTTATAGACTTGCAACATTGTTACTGATAAAATTTCATTCATCTTTTTTACTAGAGATATCATATGCTTATAGTCATTACGAACAACATAAACACCCGCTATGGCACAAAGAACTGATAGTAGCTCTACATTATACATTTCATCACTAACTAATTGCTGTTTCAACAACTTAATCCGAAAATTATCTAATGCTCTCTTCTATAAATCAAGTCTTGACATTGCATAGCAAAATAATCAATTAATAGTAAATCATTGAATGTGTAAACTTGCTTAAAATAATCATCAAAAATATCTTCAGCGAAACTACCTGTCCCTGTTCTTATCAAATCTAATATTCTTTCAATCAAGTCTAGACTCAGCAACTCTTCCTCAGGAAGGATGTCACCGTAACAATTATAAACTTCCTCAATTAAAGTTAGTTTTTCCGTAATACGCTTGGAATCTCCATATACTATACTGGAGACTTCATGATACGGTACTTTATCTTAAAGTATTCCTCAGGAAGAGCTAGTTCTTTATTTTCAAGAAAAGTATCTATCGGAACTTCTAATCGCTTAGATAAATATTGTAACTTAGTAATTGTTGGCAAGGATTGCCCAAGCTCAGTACGCATCAGCTGTTTGATTATTAATTCAGCTTCTGTCCACAGACCTCTTCTCTCGTCAATTTGTGACGTTCACGTTCCTGTCTTACTCTATGACCAATTTCAGTTTTAATATCTGTTGTCATTCTTACCTCTTCTCTCGTCAATTTGTGACGTTCACGTTCCTGTCTTACTCTATGACCAATTTCAGTTTTAATATCTGTTGTCATTCTTACCTCTTAACCACAATCCATAAATTAACATACTTTTAATTCTTCGGCTAAAAATTAACAATAATTCTTTTTCAAATCCGTCATATTATTTTCCAAAACTTGGATGTCTTGGCTGACTTTGAGAATGACAATGCTTCCTTGAATACTGGAGATGACTTGACGGGCCTGCAAATGCGCCCGCTCTTCTGACCAGTCAGCATGCAGGTCTTGCAAGAGGCTGGCTAACTTCTCTGTCCACTGGGTCATAAAATCATTGAGAGGACAGCGGAAGTTCTCATCTTCTGTGGACAATTCCACAATCAGATTACCAATTGGGCAACCATAAAAGACCGTCTGACTTTCATGAAATTGATAAACCCAGTCAATCATATCCGAAAACTTGTCACTGTAAGACTTGTCTGCTTCAAAAATATCTTCAAAAAGCTCTTTTCGCCAATTTGCTAAAATATCTTGAATGACCGTCAAACCAATTTCCTTCTTAGATGTGAAATAATAATAAAGCTGCCCCTTGCCAACATCAGCTGCCTCCATGATGTCACTGATGGAGGTGGCCACATAACCCTTCTGATAAATCAATTCCTCAGCACTTTGTAAAATACGCTCTTTAACGCTCATCTGCTCACCTCTCTTTTTTCCTATTATAGCAGATTCAGAGTCTGAGACCAAACAATTGAAACCACCACCTTTTACCACTGTTTTATCATTAAAATTTTTGTTCTGAGCAAATTGATTTACAAATTCAATTTTAGATGTTATTATAATTGTACCGAACGGTCAGTATATAACTAAAACTACCATTTGGAAAATCATCAAACTAACAGTCTAAATTCCTATTGGCTGTTAATCAAATCATATTAGGAGGAACCTCATGTTCAATCAGAAAAATGTCGCATTTGTTATCACAGACCCACAAGTTGAATTCCTAAAACATACTGGTAAAGGATTCGGAGCAACTAAAGACGTTCTTGAAAAAGTTAATACTATTGAAAATCTGACAAAGCTTTTCGCTCTTGCTAAAGAGCGTGGCTACAAGCGTTTTATCTCACCGCACTACTTCTATCCACACGATCACAAGTGGCAATTTAAAGCTGCTGGTGAAACGATGATGATTGAAAACGAAATGTTTTGGCGTGATAGTCAATATTCAGCAATTCCAGAAGGCTCTGGAGCAGATATGATTGAAGAGATTAAACCATTTTTGGATGAAGATACTATTGTTGTCAACGGACATAAAATCTTTGGCCCAGAAAGCAACGACCTTAACCTTCAACTCCGCAAAAATGGTATCGACACCGTCATCTTGGCTGGTATGAATGCTAATCTCTGCGTGGATTCACACATGCGTGAACTCATAGAATTAGGCTACAATGTCATTGTTGTTAACGATGCTGTCGGTGCTCCAGGTGAAGAAGCCTACCAAGCTGCACTGACAAACTACGGCTACATTGCCAACCAAGTTTTGACAACTGAGGAAGTTATCGCTCAACTTTAGAAAAACACCACCATCCAAACTACTCAACTGTATGGAGCAATTCCATAATGATAAAGAAGAGTGACTTCAAGTATCAAACCTACAAAAAAAGCTGAGTAAACCGTCTTTGAAATCAGAAAAACGCATAATATCAGGTAATAAATGTACTGACCCCAAAAAGTTAGACAATTAATTTATCCGAAGGATTTAGTTCTGTATTGCACAGGGCTAAGTCCTTTTAGTTTTACCTTAATTCGTTTATTGTTGTAGTAATCAATATAGTCTACAATAGCTTGTTCCAATTGCTTAAGCGACTGAAACGACTTCTCATAACCATAAAACATTTCCGATTTCAGAATCCCAAAGAAGGACTCCATCATACCATTGTCTGGGCTGTTACCCTTACGTGACATGGATGCTTGAATTCCCTTACCCTCAAGAAACTGATGATAAGAATCGTGTTGATATTGCCAGCCTTGGTCACTATGGAGAATCGTATTCTCATAGTGCTTCTCTGTGAATGCCTGTTCCAACATTGTTTTTACTTGTTCTAAGTTGGGTGAAGTTGAAAGATTATAGGCGATAATTTCGCTATTAAAGCCATCTAAAACTGGTGATAAGTAAAGCTTTTGAGTACTTGCTGGAATGGCAAATTCTGTCACATCTGTGTAGCACTTTTCCATTGTTTTAGAGCCTTCAAATTGGCGTTGAATGAGATTCTCTGCCTTCTTACCAACATCTCCTTTATGAGAAGAATATTTTCGTTTCTGTCGCATTTTAGCTTGTAAATTGAGTACTTCCATCAAGCGTTGAACTCTTTTCTGATTTACCAGATAACCACGATTTCTTAGTTCTAAATG
>NZ_DXLC01000035.1:0-1093 GCF_019414905.1 Streptococcus sp.
ATGACGGACGCAGTCACTACCGATTGGAAAGAGGCGTTGGCCTGTGACACCATTAAAGAGTTCGTAGGCGTATTTTATGGCATTCCCGCAAACACAATTACTACGGCCAATGCCATTAAAAATCAAGGAAACTTCATTCCATTCCTTGGTAGCTTGTTCCCAAGTATCAGCTTTTGAAGCCTGTAACACCGCATCGTGCAGGGATTTTCTAACTGGAAGTGTCATGAGGTCTCCTTTCTAGATTATACTTTTACAACTTGAACCTCGTCTTTACCGAGTAAAATCAAGTATTTCTCAATATTTTCAATCGAATAGGCTCGAGATAAGGCCTCTCCATAAAGGGCTAACTGAGCACGATAGCGGTTTATGAGTTGACTTGGTTCATCATAGCGGTCTGTCTTATAGTCGAACAGAACGATTTTGTCTTCGTAAAGTAGATAGCCATCAAGGATACCACGGACAACAAAGTCTTCCTGACTCTTTTGGTCTCGTTTGAGCATGGAGAAAGGTTGCTCGCGATAAAGATGGTTGGTATTAGCGAGAATTTCCTGACCGAGTGCTGTGTCAAAGAATGCAAGAATTTTCGAAAGATTAATCTTGTCTTTGACAGCTAGGCTGGTTTGAACTTGTTTGAGAGTTTCTGTCAGGCTAGCAAGCGTTGGTCTCTGGCTGAGGTCCATTCTCTGCATCAGTTCGTGGGTGGCACTACCAATCTCAGCTCCTGTCATCTTTTCTTTGCTTGAAAAATCTGGCAAATCAAAGCTGATTTTCTTGTCTACTGACTGTCCTTGACCTGCAATCTCGACACCTTCCAGATCCATAACTGGTTCATAGAATTTCTTGATTTGGCTTGGGGTTTGAACACTAGGAAGTTCAATGGCTGCGCGGTGAAGAGTATTATATACTTCCACTTCTTTCAGCATTTCAAGGGCTTCCTTAATGGTTTCTGACTGGCGATTGTCTGCTTGAGAGTTATCTTGGAGAGGGCCATTGTTTTCTAATTCTCCGATGGCTTCTCTAGTCAGCTGATCTTCACCAACAAAACTATAACTAAAGTTGAGATTATCCTTGGCAAACACTTTATTGATAGCCC
>NZ_DXLC01000035.1:1103-1699 GCF_019414905.1 Streptococcus sp.
TAAATCCTCCTTAGAAAATGCTTGATAAATGGCCCAAATCCAATCTTGGAAATTCCTTGCTTGCAGTCTAGTATTGCTATTTAGTTTTCCATTTTTAGTTGCTGGGTATTCCTTGGCTTCCAGCTTTTCACGCGAACCCTTGCCGACAAGATAAAGCTTTTTCTCAGCCCGTGTCATGGCAACATACAGCAGACGCATCTGCTCTGAATAGCTTGCCAGCTGCAATTCTTCTTCATTCTGCCTATAGGTCAAGCTAGGAATGGAGAGTTTGATGGTTTTAGGATAGTGGTCTTCCACTGCTCCTGTCTCCATTTTGGCAATGTATTTGACACCAAGCCCATTTTTACGATTGAGAATGACCTCTGACATAGAGTCTTGCTTGTTGAAATCTTGATCCATATTGAGGATAAAGACATAAGGAAACTCCAACCCTTTACTCTTATGGATAGTCATGAGCTCTACTGCGTCCTTGGGCGGTGCGACTGCCACGCTTGCAAGATCGTGCTGGGCTTCTAGGACCTTGTCAATCATGCTAATAAAACGTGACAAGCCTTTGAAATTGCTCTTTTCAAATTGATCAGCACGCAGTGCTAGGG
>NZ_DXLC01000035.1:1709-3223 GCF_019414905.1 Streptococcus sp.
GTGCTAGGGCATAGAGATTGGCCTGTCTAGCAGGACCATTTGGCAAAGCCCCCACATAATCATAATAAAAACGGTCGTTGTAAATCTTCCAAATCAAGTCATAGAGAGAGTGCGTTTTGGCATACAGGCGCCAAGAATCAAGAATAGTCATGAATTGCTTTAGTTTTTCAGCTAGAGCCGTGTGAATCAAGTTTTTCTGGCTTGTTACCTGTTTTTGAGCATTTACTAGTTTCTCATAGAGATTTTCGTGGACTTTATCCTCTGCTTTCTGAAGAGATAAACGTGCTAACTCGTCCTCATCAAAGCCAAACATTGGAGACTTCATAAGGGCGACCAAGGCATAGTCTTGCAGGGGATTGTGAATGACACGAAGGGTATCTAGCATGACTTGAACTTCTAGGGATTGGAGATAATTGTTTTGCTCTCCATCAGTTTTAACAGGAATCCCGTACTCAGACAGGGCAAGAAGAATCTGGTCATTACGACTGCGACTGGAGGTCAGAAGGGCAATTTCTTTAAAGGCAACACCTTTCTCTTGATGGAGTCTAAGGATTTCCTTGATGACTAAGCGCATCTCACCAGTTAGTTTCGTGTCTGCCTGCCCCTCTTCTTCCTCACCTGTGTCGTCCTTGTCGTAGAGGAAAAATTCAGCCTTGTTGTCTGGATTGGGAGTCAGTTTGGTATTGGCAAAAATAAGCTGGTGCATGTTATCATAGTTGATTTCGCCGACCTCTTGGTCCATGAGACGTTCAAAAACATCATTGGTTGCTGAAAGCACTTCTGAACTACTACGGAAATTTTCTTTAAGCAAAATCAGCTTGTCTTCTTGGGTATTTTGCGCATAGCGTTGGAACTTTTCATTGAAAATCTGCGGGTCTGCCTGACGGAAACGATAGATGGACTGCTTGATATCTCCTACCATAAAGCGATTGTGACCATTAGACAGCAATTCCAACATCCGTTCTTGAATGTGGTTGGTATCCTGATACTCATCGACCATGACTTCGTGGAAGCGATCCTGATAAGCCTCACGAACTTGCGGGAATTTCTCTAAAATCTCAATGGTGTAATGGCTGATATCAGCGAATTCAAAGGCATTTTCCTGGCGTTTTCTCTGACGATAAGCTTCCACAAAATCGCTCATGAAAGATTGGAAGGTTTTAGCTAGTTCCCAGGTGTCTTCATGATAACGTTCTTGATAGTCGAGAATGGTTATCTGGTCTGACAGTTGTCCTAGTTTAGCAAACTGGGCCTTTCTCTCTTCGTTGTAGGCATCGGCCAGTGGCTTCAAATCAGCCTTACGACTGGCATTCGTCAGAGCTCGACCATTTTTCTCCTTAGAGATGGCGACAACACGCGCAAGCACTGCCTGATAAGCCTGACCATCGGACTCCTGATTTAGGGAGCCAATTTCATCCAGAACTAACTGAACATTTTCTAAATAAGCAGCCTTTGCAAATTCCTTGGCATCATTATCCAGATGATAACGGAAAAAGCTTTCCAAATCCCAAAGG
>NZ_DXLC01000036.1:0-1084 GCF_019414905.1 Streptococcus sp.
TAGTGATGGTGGGCTTGTCTCAGTTGATTTGGAAACGAGTCCAGTCATTTATCACCATTCAGGGAGGTTAGTATGAAAAAATATCAACGCATGCATCTGATTTTTATTAGACAATACATCAAGCAAATCATGGAGTACAAGGTCGATTTTGTGGTTGGTGTCTTAGGAGTCTTTCTGACTCAAGGCTTGAACCTCTTATTTCTCAATGTCATCTTTCAACACATTCCATCCCTAGAAGGCTGGACTTTTCAAGAAATTGCTTTTATTTATGGATTTTCCTTGATTCCCAAGGGCTTGGACCATCTCTTTTTTGACAATCTATGGGCATTAGGTCAACGTTTAGTCCGAAAAGGGGAGTTTGACAAGTATCTGACACGTCCTATCAATCCTCTCTTTCATATTCTAGTTGAGACCTTTCAGATTGATGCCTTGGGTGAACTCTTGGTCGGTGGCATTCTACTGGGAACAACAGTGACCAGCATTGCTTGGACTCTTCCTAAATTCCTGCTTTTTCTAGTCTGCATACCATTTGCGACCTTGATTTATACTTCTTTGAAAATCGCGACAGCCAGTATCGCTTTTTGGACCAAGCAGTCAGGAGCCATGATTTATATTTTCTATATGTTTAATGATTTTGCTAAGTACCCGATTTCCATTTACAATTCATTTCTTCGTTGGTTGATTAGTTTTATCGTGCCTTTCGCCTTTACGGCCTACTATCCTGCCAGCTATTTCTTGCAGGACAAGGATGTTCTCTTTAACATCGGAGGTTTGATGTTGATTTCCCTTATCTTTTTTGGTATTTCCCTTAAACTCTGGGACAGGGGCTTGGATTCCTACGAAAGTGCGGGTTCTTAGCATCGATGTTATCAAAGCCTTGTCTTGGGACAGGCTTTTTTTAATAGAGATGAAAATTCCTTGACATCTATTCTCAGAGTGCTATACCGTAAATGTAATCGCCGATTTAGCTCATACTCTTCGAAAATCTCTTCAAACCACGTCAACGTAGCCTTGCCGTATATATATGTAACTGACTTCGTCAGTTCTATCTGCAACCTCAAAACAGTGTTTTGAGCTGACTTCG
>NZ_DXLC01000037.1:0-375 GCF_019414905.1 Streptococcus sp.
GGTTTAACATATGATCTCTTGTCGGTGTGCTGACCTCAAGCCCTACCAATAGGCTTTCAAAGGCCTGTTTTTCATTTTGAAGGACTTTTTTTCTCTGCAAAACCTGTTTCGTGGATAGGCAGTCCATAATTCAGATTGTATAGCGTACCTTGAGCTTCCGCCGCTTAAAAGTAGAGCGTAGCAGTAGCTTTATTAATCTTCATTAATAAAGGTGAATCGTCCCCACCATAACGCCGACTTCTTTTCCAATAACATATTCGGTATCTCTTCTATGTTTCTCAGGGCAATTCTTTCAACTGACACTTGATTACTTTCTTATTTAGCGGTACAATCTTCTTGGACATAGTTTGCTCAATTCTTTCCAAACAGAATTTA
>NZ_DXLC01000037.1:385-1044 GCF_019414905.1 Streptococcus sp.
TTTTTATACAACTTGCTTTACTTATTTTATGGTAAAACAAATGAAACAATGGAGGAAATAAAAATGGTTTCTATGTTGATTGGTTTAGCTGGAGCTGTAATAGCTTTAGTCGGATGGTTTGGTTTCCAATCTGTTATTTTGTTAGCTATTGGAACCGTGCTGTACATTATTGAAACAATGATAGAGTGGAAGTCACTCAATCTTGGAGCTAAAGTGGTTGACCTCATCGTGTTTGGGATCGGAAGTATAGTCTCTGCCTTTCTTACGTCTTCTCCCTGGTATGTTGGAGGTATGATTGCCCTAGCGTTCTATAGCTTAATTACTGGCATTATAGGCTTGATCGTTACACTTAAATTCTCTTCCTAATAGGTCTAAAATCTGAGGTACTTGAAGACATTACCAGATTTGATTAAGCAATGACTCTCTCCAACTTATTGTAATTGTATCTTAGCATAGTAGCGATGGATGGGTCAATCATTACTAGCAGAGGAACGGCATATTTACAGTGCGTACAGAAGGGGAAGCGTCTGGAACGGGGAGAGGTAGCACAACTGCGAAAGCAAGGCCTGATTGAAGGGCGCTCACCGCATCTCTTTGTCTCGGCCTCGATCGCAGAAACGCTCGGTCAAAAAGCGCAGTACATCAAAAATAAAGGTTTT
>NZ_DXLC01000038.1:0-2207 GCF_019414905.1 Streptococcus sp.
CCTTTATTGTGTCGCTTTTGGAATTTTTTTGGTATAAACTTCTACGCGCATCCTATGGAGCAAGACAGACTCATAGCTTCACACATAATAGAACGAGTATCTCCATCTGTAGAGATACTCGTTTTTTGCTATTTTCGAAGTGATCTTTTTGACCAGTCCTATACATCATTTTTATACTCAACGAAAATCAAAGAGCAAAATAGGAAGCTAACCGCAGGTTGCTCAAAATACAGCTTTGAGGTTGCAGATAAAACTGACGAAGTCAGCTCAAAACACTGTTTTGAGGTTGTGGATAGAACTGACGAAGTCAGTAACCATACCTACGGCAAGGTGAAACTGACGTGGTTTGAAGAGATTTTCTAAGAGTATTAAGCAGTATAGAATAGTATTTTAACTCCATCCTCTAAAGTGCTTTCAATAAATAAAAGATACTTGAACACCATATTCAGCATATAAGCTTTATGCCCTAAGTCAAAACAATCATTCTTTTCTAATTTATCGTAAATAAATCTAACATCACAGAATACTGTCAGATGACTTAAAAAATGATTCTTTGGAAAAAGCGAATCGAAGCTTGATTTATCAATTTTTATTCCACTATCTTTTTGTCACACATATTTATAAAGTACTGGTGCAAGCGCACATCATCAGTCAATTCTGGATGAAAAGAAGTTACCAGCATATTTTTTTCTTGGGCTGCAACGATTTGATTGTCCACTGTTGCTAGAATTTCTACATCTTCTCCAACACTACTGATAATCGGACCTCGAATAAAGGTCATTGGAATCTGACCGACTCCCTTACATTCTGCTTCCGTGTAGAAACTTCCTAATTGGCGCCCATAGGCATTTCGCTCGACCACCATATCCATAGTTCCTAGATGACTATCTTCATGAGAAGTAATTTCCTTAGCCAGCAAAATCAAGCCCGCACAGGTTCCAAAGGCTGGTAAACCAGATAGAATGGCTTCTCGGATAGGAAGCAACATATCCTGGTCTCGTAAGAGCTTGCCCATGGTTGTAGATTCACCACCAGGCAAAATCAAACCCGACAAGCCATTCTGATGCTGCTGAAAATCATCTAGATTTCTGATTTCAACACTCTCGACACCTAATTGATCTAGCACTTTTGCATGTTCTGCAAAGGCACCTTGCAAGGCCAATATTCCAATTTTCATCTATTTTCCTCGCTCAGCCATGAGGATTTGGATTTCATTTTCATTGATACCAACCATGGCTTCTCCTAAATCTTCAGAGATTTGAGCTAGGATTTGAGGATTACGGAAGTTAGTTACCGCTTTGACAATGGCGCTCGCTCGTTTAACAGGATCTCCTGACTTGAAAATACCTGAACCGACAAAGACCCCCTCTGCCCCTAATTGCATCATTAGCGCTGCATCTGCTGGCGTTGCAACTCCCCCAGCAGCGAAGTTTACAACTGGCAATTTCCCATGCTCATGGACGTATTGAACCAATTCTACAGGGACTTGCAAGTCCTTAGCAGCAACATAAAGTTCGTCCTCACGTAAGTTTTGAATGCGACGAATTTCCTGATTCATCATACGCATATGGCGAACAGCTTGGACAATATCTCCTGTACCCGGTTCTCCTTTTGTGCGAATCATAGAAGCTCCTTCAGCGATACGACGCAAGGCTTCACCCAAATCCTTAGCCCCACAAACAAAAGGAACTTGGAATTCTTTCTTGTCCACATGGAAACGGTCGTCAGCTGGCGATAGAACTTCACTCTCATCGATATAGTCAATTTCAATAGCCTCTAAAATCTGAGCTTCAACAAAGTGCCCGATTCTGACCTTGGCCATCACTGGAATACTAACTGCTTCTTGGATTTCCTTAATCATCTTTGGATCACTCATGCGGGAAACCCCACCAGCTGCACGGATATCAGCCGGAATCCGCTCCAAGGCCATCACAGCTGCCGCACCAGCAGCTTCTGCAATACGTGCCTGTTCAGGGTTCTGAACGTCCATGATAACCCCACCCTTGAGCATCTGTGCCAAGTTTTTATTTAATTCATAACGATTTTCAGTCATTTCTTTTTCCTCATCATTTATATTGGTAGCTACCATTTCATTTTAATTCAGAACAGAAGGAATCACAAGATAAAAAAAATGTAATTGTATGGGTACAGATTGATACTCAATGAAAATCAAAGAGCAAACTAGGAAGCTAGCCGCAAGCTGTACT
>NZ_DXLC01000039.1:0-3256 GCF_019414905.1 Streptococcus sp.
GGAGATGTGTATAAGAGACAGGGGTAAGGAGCTGTCTTAATATTGATTGCTTTCAAATTAGACTGCTCTTCGACAAAAATGCTGTCTTCAGATACAGTCATTCTCACTCCCATTTCTTCCAGCTTAGCAATAAATCCTTCTAGGTGTTCGTAAAGAACATTATTTATACGAATCCCCTTGCCGACTGCAGCAGCTAAGGAAATATATGTTCCAGCTTCGATACGGTCTGGAATCACCTGATGACGGGTTCCATGTAATCTTTCAACACCATCAATAATGATGATATTAGTTCCTGCACCGCGGATATGGGCTCCCATATTATTCAAGAGAGTAGCTACATCAATAATCTCAGGCTCACGGGCTGCATTTTCAATAATGGTACGACCATTTGCTTTAACTGCAGCAATCATCGTATTAATCGTCGCACCAACACTAACCGTATCCATGTAAATACTTGCACCATGAAGTCCTGTATCTTTAGCAGATAACTTCATGTTATCTCCCTCGTAGCTAACAGTGGCACCCATAGCTTCAAAAGCCTTAAGGTGTAGGTCAATCGGACGAGGACCAAGATCACATCCTCCCGGTAAACCAACTGTCGCTTCACCAAAACGGCCTAAGAGACTCCCATAAAAATAGTAAGATGCACGAAGACTGTTAATTTTACCATAAGGCATTGGAATATTTTGAACACCTCTTGGATCAATCTCCAAGACATCATCATAACGCTTAACAGTAGCTCCCATCAATTCCATAATTTCGACAAGACTGGCTACATCCGAAATATCTGGAACGCAATCCAAAGTCACCACATCATCAGCCAATATAATAGCTGGAATTAAGGCCACAACGCTATTTTTAGCACCACTAATAGTGATTTCACCTTGTAGTGGTAATCCACCATTGATAACAATTTTTCTCATTCTAAGTTTTTAATACTCTTTCAAGATTTCTAATAAGGTCTTTAAAATAAAGTATATCATAAATTTATCCTTTTTTCCAACCTTTTCAATTTTATTGGAGATAGTAAGTAATAAACCGGATTAAGTTGAAAGGTTGAGTCCATATTTTATGAAACATCTTTTGATACTAAAAAAGCCTAAACTAAGAACTGCAAAATACCCCAAAAATTAGATTTTCTATGTCTAACTTTTGAGGTATCGTTCAACTATAGAAATAATAATCTTTTGGGGTGTTAATACTATGTGGAAATCAAAAACAACTCATGTCTGTGTCACCTTACAGATAATCTACTACTGACCTTCTCATCTCTATATTCAATTACAAATAGTCGTATTTAGTTGATTCAGAACAAACTTCCGAGTTTTTTTGTTAAACATTGGAAGTGAGTTCTTTTTGATTCTCGTTCAGCAGGTTTTAAGATTTATCCTATCCAGATAATATCTTTTCTGCAACCCACAATGACTAACAAATAGCTTTGCTTTACTCTACTACCGCTTCAGCGATTTCTTCACGGCTAATACCAGCGAAGTAGCGTGTGATATCAATGGTTTCTAGAGCTTTAAGGACATCTTCGCGTTCGTATTTCACTCCACGAAGAACATCTTCTACTGCAGCTACGTCTTCAATACCAAAGAAGTCACCATAAATCTTGATGTCTTGGATTTTTGATTCGACGACATTAGCAAAAACTTCAACCTTACCACTAGTGAATTTTGTTCCACGACGGACGTTAAATTCAGGTGATTTACCGTAGTTCCAGTCCCAAGTACCAAACTTAGTATCCTTGATGCGATTGATTTCAGCCAATTCTTCCTCAGAAAAAACGTATTCTGTCATCTCTGGATACTCTTTTTTCATGTATTCCAATAGCAAATCACGAAATTCTTCAACCGTGATTTTTTCTGGCAATTCATTGACAATATTGGTTACACGAGCACGAACAGATTTCACACCTTTTGATTCAAATTTATCCTTTGAAACCTTAAGGGCATTGGCTAAGACTGACAAATCAACGTCAAAGAGCAAGCAACCGTGGTGCATGATGCGGCCGTTGATATAGGCTTGGGCATTGCCACAGAACTTCTTTCCATCAATCTCAAGGTCATTACGACCTGTAAATTCAGCCTTAACACCAAGTTGAGCTAGTGTATTGATAACTGGAGTTGAGAAGCTCTTAAAGTCAAAAGCCTTGTTTTCATCTTCTTTTGAAATGATCGTGTAGTTGAGGTTATTTAAATCGTGGTAAACAGCTCCACCACCACTGATACGGCGGACCACCTCAATACCATTTTCTCGAACATAATCACGGTTAATTTCTTCGATAGTGTTCTGGTGACGACCAACAATGATAGATGGCTTGTTAATCCAAAGTAGGAAGATTTGATCCTCATCCAAAAGGTGTTTAAAGGCATATTCTTCCAAGGCAATATTAAAGGCAGTGTCGTTTGAATGATTGATAATATATTTCATGATATCCCTTTATACGATAGAGACTGGAAAGCACCTTTCCAGTCTAATCTATCTTTCTTTTATTTTTTCTTAGGTGAATGGATGGCCATTCCTAAAACATCCGCAAATGCTTCGTACATCACTTCAGAGTAGGTTGGGTGTCCGTGGATAGTCTTCAGCATTTCTTCAACAGTGATTTCCATTTCGATAATGCTCGACGCTTCATTGATCAATTCTGCAGCTGCAGGACCAATGATATGAACACCAAGGATTTCACCGTATTTCTTATCTGCAATAACTTTAACGAAACCTTGAGCAGCATCAGATGCAATGGCACGACCGTTAGCTGCAAAGTTGAACTTACCAATGGCTACATCGTATTTTTCACGGGCTTGTTCTTCTGTCAAACCTACTGCTGCTACTTCAGGAAGAGTGTAGATAGCTGCAGGAGTCAAGTTCAATTTGGCAACAGCATGGTTTCCTTTGAGAGCATTTTCAGCAGCAACTTCACCCATACGGAAGGCTGCGTGAGCCAACATCTTAGTACCGTTGATGTCACCTGGTGCGTAGATACCTGGAACAGAAGTTTCCATGTATTCGTTGACCTTGATGCGACCACGATCCAATTCAAACTCAACATCGCCAATACCTTCAAGATCCGGCACACGACCGATTGAAAGAAGAGCTTTATTTGCGATGATATCGTCTTTTCCTTCAACCTTGATACGAAGTTGACCATTTTCCTCGATGATTTCTTGCAGTTTAGTACCAGTCAAGATGGTCATTCCTTTACGCTCAAGGATCAAGCGAAGGTTCTTAGAAACTTCCGCATCCATGGCTGGAA
>NZ_DXLC01000004.1:0-2921 GCF_019414905.1 Streptococcus sp.
AAGGCACGTTGCTTGATAAAGAAATTCCCTTTATTCGAATCACCAGCTTGCGTATAGTTTCCAGCCTTATCTGTTGCAACAGCATTTCTACGCCAATGATTCCCTGTAGCAAAGGCTAAATCATCTTTTAGATGACCCGTAGCAGTAATATGGGCAGGACTAGATGTAGTCGCAACGATTTCGCCTTTCGAATCTGATAAAGAAGTAGCAGAACCTGTACCATATCTATCGTCTCCAAATATATTTCTAGCCATCTCTTCAGCAGGTCTGAAATTATCTGATTCTGGAACAAGTTTAAATTCTCTCAATTTGCCCTTATTATCGGTCGCAGTCATATTGACTGTGAAATCATCACCCGCATAGATGTAGTAATAATTGTTACCATCGCTACCTTTTTCTGGAGCAACAGTCTTTCCACCATCACGTGTAACCGATACAGAAACGTCAGGAATTTCTTTTTCTTTTTCTAAGGTTGCATCGATTGTACTTGTAGAACCATCACGATAAGTAACCGTTATTGTACCATCTGTTGCAACATCAATTTTTGATTTAGTACCGGGATAAGATAATGTAATACTTCCATCTGCATTTGTAATCACTTGACCTTTTGATACATCTGGAGCAATATCCCCATTTTTTTGCAAATCTGTTGAATTATGTGAATTTTTAATAAATTTATTATAAACTTCCTTCACTTCATCAGGTGTTAAATGGTTCAAATCGGAAACTTGAACAATATCGCCACTTTGAATATCATGGCGTTCATTAAAACCTTTGATATAGTAACCAATATTTTCAGCAGCTTGCTTTTTGGCAACATCCTCTGTAGCAAAGCGGTAAATATAAGTTTTTCCAACTTCTGCAGACGCGTTATTCCCACCAATTATCCCTCTTAATGTAGTATTAACTTGTTTAGCTCCTAATCCCTCATCATTTCGAGGTCCTAAGTACTCTATACCTGGGATAACATTCCTATTCTCTATATTAAACTTCTTGATGGGCATTTTCCCATCCCAAATTGCAGATATCGTATCATTAATAGTATCTCCATTAAAGACTTCTTTGTATATGTCCGCTATCTGAAATCGAAGTTTTGACCCTTGACTAGTACTAGTAACTTGCTGTCTATATCCTGTTGAAAAACTGATCGGTTGTACAGTTGATGCGTTCCCTGGAGTGTCTTGATACACTGGAGCAGAACTTGTCTGAACCTGCATATTTGCTGTAGCTGTTGAGACGTTTTTATCGTATTTAACCTTTACGACAATAGTTCCATCCAATTGTTTTACAGCACCATGCCTATAACTATAAACAATTTCAGACCCTCTAGCATAAGTCTTATCCATATTATTTCCGTTATAAGTGGCACTTTGAACATGGCCTCCTTTACCAACATCGATTTTAACACCAATATGTGATAATGGTGTTCTAGAATCCACTGACATTGTATATGTAGCAATAC
Source organism: Streptococcus sp. (assembly GCF_019414905.1). Classification (GTDB taxonomy): domain Bacteria; phylum Bacillota; class Bacilli; order Lactobacillales; family Streptococcaceae; genus Streptococcus. The sequence continues at coordinate 1,463 of NZ_DXLC01000004.1, forward strand.
CAGTATTTCTATCGAAATCAATCCGCGGTTGACTAACAGTTATTCGTCCATCTGACTGCGCTTCTCTCCAGCTCGCTCTAAACGAACTGCCACGCAACATTGGTTTGCCATTTCGTGCATCACGCGCACCTGAATTGACTCTCAACACAGCATTAGCAATCGAGTTACGAGCAGAGGTCGCTAGTTTTACAGTTTCGGTCAAATCCGCCTTAGGATTAGCAAGAGCTGTCTCGATAGCAGTCACCGCAGCATTCACTTTCGCTATAGCTGCATCACTATTAGGTAAACCGACCGCTTTTGCTAGGTACTCACCCATTTCAGCTGAAAGTTTGGTTAACTTCTTGCGATTTTCATCCTGTTGTTTAGCTGAAACTTCCGATGTTGCTATGGCACCAGCAGTCACTCCTGCCAAACTACTTATTTCTGCATTCGTATCAACCAAACCTTTTTCCAATTTAGCTGATTCCAATACGGGAGTACTTAGCTTAGAGGTAGGTAATTCTTCTTTAGCCACCTGACTTTCTTTTGACACAGACTCTGCTTTTCCAGAAGTTTCAGAAGCAGTAGTAGAATGTACACTATTGCCTGAAGGCACCATCGACTGACTAGAGCTTACAGAAGTACTTGCTGAAACGCTAGCTGAAGTTGATGCGCTTTCTGAGGCACTTGTTGACATACTAGCAGAAGAACTAACGCTAGCTGATAGACTAGTGGATACTGATTCTGAAGTAGATACACTCTCGCTTACTGAATGAGACAGACTTGCCGAATTCTCCGCATCCACTTTTGCAGTTGTACCAAGGACAACTGTATCATGTGTTGCTAGAGCATCTGAACTATCTAACGTTTTTTCAAGAGCTACCGCTTCGTTTGCAAAAACTTTTGTCTGAGTAGCAACAGCCCCACCTAATACGGCACCTGTTGCTGCAATACCTCTTATAATATCAAGACCTGTAATCGTTTGATTAGTTTGGTTTTCTACCACTTCTGTCATAACTTGAGTAGTATCTACACCACCACGTAAAACCTTGAACAAGCCAAAAAGAGAGGTTGAAGCTCTCAACCAATGCTTACCGGATTTTACCAGTTTATATCGAGTCACACGATCAGTTTCGCGATATTGACCCTTTTGACGTCTGAAAAACATTTATTTTTTTTCCTCCAAAAAGTGCTACAGTAGTTAGTTTAATGCAATCATTTTCTATTGTAACACAAATTGTTATATTAAGTCAACTTATTTTTTAGTGTTTTTGCTAAAAAAAAAAAGCATTTTCTGATTTGTTTTGTATGAATTCCCCATTGATAAACAAAGTTAATATACTAGCAAACCGAATCCCTTATTGACTGGTCTGTAAAAAAAGAAATCCATTATTTTTGCCGATGAATGCGTGATACTTATCCAAAATTAAAAAGAGCATCATTTTCCTTCTCATAGACATATATATTGTATGTTATCCAA
>NZ_DXLC01000040.1:0-4155 GCF_019414905.1 Streptococcus sp.
GCTGTCAAAGGCTCTTTGAAGTCACCTTGCAATTGACCTACAGCTTGTGCCATTTGATCAATCGTATAACCTTCTGGAATTGTTAAATTCGCAAGCGCAGGTTCTTGAGCTTCAGCTGTTCCACCTTTTTGTAGTTCGTGGATGATATCTTCTGTACTCATGCTCTTTTGCAAATTGTAATATCCAGACTTCAAATCTGAATAATTTTTATATTTCGCATAAAAAGCAAAAATCACTCCGTGTTTAATCAAACCAGACTTTTCAAGAGTTGAACCAATTGTTTGAACATTAGCTCCTTCTGGGATTTGCACTGTCACATATTGTTTAGATGAAGCATCCACAGGCTGTAAAGATGACTGAACATACTGATAACCGAAGTAAGCACCTGCTGAAATCAAACCTAGGAAAATAAGTAGAGAAATGAAGAAGGCCTTAAATCCTGATTTTTTCTTCTTGGTTGACTTAACCGTCTCACGACGGCTACGACGTGGAGTTGCAGGCATTTCTTCTACAACTTTCTTTTCCACTACTGGTTTTGAAGTAGGGACTTCTCTTTTTACCTCTCTCTGAGCTTCTGTCTTATAAGAAACAGCTACCCTCGTTGGGATTTCATTAAATTCCTTTTCTACTTTTCTAGGACTAACGGGTCCTGGAGTTGGTCTTGATACTCCCTCCCCTGATGGAGCAGAAGGTCCTTCTTGACTCGGGTGACTAGAAGCAAGTGGAGCTTGTCTTACAACCTCTTCTGCGGGAGAAGAAGGCACATCTTGACTTGGATGACTTGGAACACCAGGAGTTTCTCTTTGAATCTCATCTGCTGGAGAAGCTGGTACATCTTGACTTGGGTGAGTAGGCACGGTAGGAGCTTTTCTCATAATCTCCTCTACAGCTGATAGAGAATCTTCCATTAACTCTTCTATCGACTGGTCATTTTTAGAAGAAAATTGGGGTTTTATTGAAGCTAAATCAACTTTTTCCTGATCTTCTTCATGTTTTTTAACTCGTTCTAAATCTCGTAAAATCTGCTCTTTAAAGCTTAATTTTTCTTCTTCTCTTGACTTTTCACTCAAAAGTTTTTCCTCCTCGTTGACAATCCATAATATTATATCTTAAAAATCTAGGAAAAGCAACCTATGATGCCTTGTCTTGCCTATTTTTTAGCTTCCCAAACCATATCATACCAGGTTTCCCCTGCAAAGGTTGACTGGGACAGGCCTTCATTGACAAATCCGTGTTTTTCATAGTAGGCGATGAGATAGTCATGACAGGTTAGGTTAATGCCTTCTCTCTCATCTTCAAGAGCAACTTCTTTCAAGGCTGTTAGCAATTTCTGACCCAGTCCAAGACCCTGTACTTCCTTGGCAATAGAGAGACAGGTCACAGAGATATAGCCACCAGTCTCATGACTATAGTCTTTTATTTCTTCTGTAAAAGACTGGTCTTGTAGATAGCGGTGAGGGACAACTGGCCCTTCGATATAACCAATAATCTTACCTTCTTTTTCCGCAACCAGAAAAGAGGTCTGAATTTCTCGCAAATGTGCCTCAAAGACAGATCGAGGAATGGCTTCTTCGACTGAAAAATTCTCTAGTTCAATCTCGACAATCCGATCCAAATCTTCTAATCTTGCTTTCCTAATTTCCATTGTGCCTCCAGATAAAAGGGATTAAACCAAATCATACTATAACCCTGGCTAGTTGCATAAAGGGAAGTTTCTTCATCAATAAAACCGTTCATTTCAAAATAGTAAAGCAGCTCATCAGGACTCTCCAAACGAATCCCCTTGTACTCCAGCTCAACTGCCACCTCTTTCAAGGCTGCAAGAAGAAGTGTTCCCAAGCCCTGTCTCTGATGGTCAGACTCAATGACTAAAGAATGTACTTTTAGACATTGCGGATTGTCTGGCTGAGGACCGCTTAGAATATAGCCTAACAGTTGATTTTCATCCCTAGCTAGAAGAAAGGTATCCGCAGACTTACGGATACTTTCTTCTAAAATATGGGAAGGTTGCTGCTTTTCAGCTGGAAAAGATGAAGCCTGAAGTGCCTCCATCTCAGCCAAATCAGCATCACTTGCCTGAATGATCTTAATTGGAATTTCCATAAGAATATCCTACTGAACATTGCTTGTCAAGTTAGACAAGAGACGTTCAAATGAATATTCATAGGTTTGGATATCTCCTGCTCCCATAAAGACATAGACAGCATTGTCATGGTCAAGGAGTGGAGAAACATTTTCAACAGTGATGACTTGGTGTTTTTTGTTGATTTTTTGGGCTAGGTCTTCTACCTTAACATCACCATGATCTACTTCACGAGCTGACCCATAAATTTGCGCTAGGTAAACAGCATCCGCTTGGTTCAAAGCGTGAGCAAATTCGTCCAACAAGGCGATGGTTCTTGTAAAAGTATGCGGTTGGAAGACTGCTACAATTTCCTTGCTTGGGTATTTCTGACGAGCCGCATCCAAGGTCGCAATAATTTCTGTTGGATGGTGGGCAAAGTCATCGATAATCACTGTGTCATTGACAATTTTCTCAGTGAAACGACGCTTAACACCGGCAAATGTTTTCAAGTGCTCACGCACCAAGTTCAAATCAAATCCTGCTGTGTAAAGAAGACCAATAACGGCTGTCGCATTCATGATATTGTGACGACCAAAGGTTGGGATGTGGAATTGACCCAATTCTTGTCCACGGAAGTGAACGGTGAAGGTTGAACCAGTTGTTGAACGAAGAAGCTCACTAGCTACAAAGTCATTACCTGCTGCTTCAAAACCATAATAATAAATTGGTGCATCAGACGTAATTTTACGCAATTCTGCATCTTCACCATAGACAAAAAGACCCTTGGTAATTTGTTTGGCATAGTCGTTAAAGGCATTGAAAACATCCTCGAGACTTGTGAAATAGTCTGGATGGTCAAAGTCAATGTTGGTAATAATAGAGTATTCTGGGTGGTAAGGCATAAAGTGGCGTTCATATTCGTCAGATTCAAAGACAAAATATTTGGCATTGGCCGAACCACGACCTGTCCCATCCCCGATCAAGAAGCTAGTGTCTGTGATGTGAGACAAGACATGAGACAACATACCTGTCGTTGAAGTTTTTCCATGCGCTCCAGCTACTCCCATGCTAACAAAGTCACGCATAAAGCTACCTAGAAATTCATGGTAACGTTTGTAGCTGATACCATTTTGGTCTGCATAGGCAATTTCGACGTTGTTATCTGGACGAAAGGCATTTCCAGCGATAATTTCCATATCACCGTCTAGGTTCTTTTCATCAAAAGGAAGAATAGTAATTCCTGCCTGCTCAAGACCACGTTGAGTAAAGTAGTACTTTTCAACATCTGATCCTTGAACCTTGTGCCCCATTTGGTGCAACATCAAGGCCAAGGCACTCATCCCTGATCCCTTAATTCCGATAAAATGATATGTCTTTGGCATGTTTTCTCCCCTATTCTGTAATTCTGGTCAGATTTAACTCTTGGGCAACCCGACGTTCTTGTTCTGTTTGTTTACTTTTTTTATTGTAGATTTGGCTCTTCTTTAGAAAATCATAGTTGTTTTTCTTTGGAGCAGGTGCTGACACTTCTTCATTCTTGGTAGGGATAGAATGAACTTCTTCCGCCAAGATATAATGAGACTGGGTCAATTTTTGGCTATATTTGACAAATTCACCAGGATTTTCCTTTTGGAAAGGAGCTGTCGGTTGGTTACCCTGTCTAAGAAGGCCTGATTTAGAATGACGTCTCGCACGGCTGAAATCCTGAGTTAGATAGTTAGCAGAGCGTTTCTTTTTCAAGTCTGCACGCGCTTCTTCACGCGCCACCTCTGCATAACTCTTTCCTTCTTTTTTAACCCCTAAAGGAGCTTTTTTAGGTTTCTCGACTTGCTTTTCAATCGGTTTGACTGGTGTTTCTTCAGCAATAGGAGCCCATTCTAAATAATTTTTATCTCGATACTCACCCTTGATATTACTGATCAGATCAGACTCATCGTACAAGTTCATGACTGGCATTTCAGTCAGCATGACCTCGTCATCTGACACCAATGGAAATCGTTCTTGTTTCATTTTCTATTTCCTTTCAACACTTCATTATAGCGTATTGTCTTGATTTTTCAAGTGCTGGCTTCAGAAATTCCCAAAATTTC
>NZ_DXLC01000041.1:0-5298 GCF_019414905.1 Streptococcus sp.
CAATGATAGGTTACCAAAAACCGGAACAGTTAACGAAGGCTTTACGTCATTGGTTGCCGGAATAATGTTTACCTTAGGTGCATTTCTTGGATTGAAGAAAAAAGATCAAGATTAGGACAAAAGCTATAGATGAAAAAATGGTTTATGTACTGAGATAGTATAATGATGAAACAGTTTTGTGAAAATAGCTATTTATAACTCAATTATTTAGTTTACTTTGCTGTTGATATTCTTTTTGGATTTATTAATAGACTTAGTTTCGACAACTAATGAATGATTGAAAGGGTTAATATTGACAAATATTGATTAGCAAATAGAGTCTATCAAAATTTAAAGGCTAATAGAGGTGATGAGATAATTTCAAGGAATTAAGTAGCGTTTGATTGCTTAATTCCTTTTCATTTGGAAGGAAGTTTTTCACCTGCTTCCTTATTTTATGGCTATTATTCAACCACTTAGACCGATATAGAGACCAGATAGGTAAAAGAACTTGTTCTTGAAACTGACCTCTGCTATAATGATTGGTGTAAGGGACATGAGGTATCAATATCAGATAACTCAAGTTCCTAAAAAAGAAATTGGAGATAAAGAAATGAAAAAATTATTGGGGCTTGTATTTTTAGTAGCAGCAGCGACAGTAGTGTATTTTGGTTCTGTTGGCTGGCCAAGTTTGGATGTCAACCTATGGTCACTGATTCCGGTAGGCTTGTTCCTCTATTTCACTCTAGAGAATCTTTTGAAAAAAGACTACAAGGCTAGTCTGATGTGTTTGATTATTGCCTTTATCATCGCAAATGCAATTTTGGACCTTTTGCCAATTTCAAGTGGCTTGGTAATTGGAGCGGGCGTACTAGCTTGCATTGGTATTGGATTTATCTTTCCTGATAAAGAAAGTAAATAGGAATTATTGAAAAAGATATAAAGAAAAACACTTCAATCACTGTATTTAGTTTGATTGAGGTGTTTTTGATTTAAGATTTTATTTTTGAACTAAAAGCTCAAAAATCATCTCGATATACATGACAAGGGTTAATAAGAATCCTGCACGCCAGAAGAATTTGATGAATTTAGGATAGTAAAAGCTACGTTTTTTCAAAAGGAAGAAAAAAATGAGAACAATGGCTAGGAGTGAGAGGGCTAGCCCCAGTCTAGGGAGGAAATTATGGGTAAAGGTTTTAGCTGTAATCAGGTAATACTCAAATACCAAGACTGGAAAAGCCAAATCCGCAAAGTTTCGGCCTAGTTTTTTTAATCTAAAAAGTTTGGTTATGATAATGCAAACGACTAAGGTCAGTATCAATAATAAAATAGATGCTAATTTCATTAAAATCATATCCATATTGTATCATAAAAAATCGCTAATGGAAACGAGAAACAGAGGAATTTATAGGAAAGTCAGGCTTTTGAGATTGTGGGTGATTTTTGTTATAATGAAAGTTATGAAATCTTATAATACCTTGAATGATTATTATCGAAAACTCTTTGGAGAAAAGACTTTTAAAGTCCCTATTGATGCGGGATTTGACTGTCCCAATCGTGATGGAACTGTGGCTCATGGAGGCTGTACTTTTTGTACGGTTTCAGGTTCTGGAGATGCTATCGTAGCACCAGATGCGCCTATCCGAGAGCAATTTTATAAGGAAATTGACTTTATGCACCGTAAGTGGCCGGATGTTCAGAAGTATCTGGTTTATTTTCAAAATTTTACCAACACCCATGAAAAGGTGGAAGTCATCCGAGAGCGCTATGAGCAGGCTATCAATGAGCCAGATGTGGTCGGAATCAATATCGGAACGCGACCAGACTGTCTGCCAGATGAAACCATCGAGTATTTGGCTGAGTTATCGGAGCGTATGCATGTAACAGTTGAATTGGGCTTGCAGACCACTTATGAAACAACCTCTGACTTGATTAACCGTGCCCACTCTTATGAATTGTACGTGGAAACGGTCAAGCGTTTGAGAAAGTATCCCAAGATTGAGATTGTTTCACATCTGATCAATGGTCTTCCTGGTGAAACCCATGAGATGATGGTTGAAAATGTCCGCCGTTGTGTCACGGATAACGATATTCAAGGAATTAAACTGCATCTGCTTCACCTTATGACAAATACACGTATGCAACGGGATTATCACGAGGGACGTTTGCAATTGATGAGTCAGGACGAATATGTCAAGGTCATCTGTGACCAACTGGAAATCATCCCCAAGCATATCGTCATCCACCGAATCACAGGAGATGCTCCCAGGGATATGCTGATTGGGCCTATGTGGAGCCTCAATAAATGGGAAGTTCTCAACAGCATTGAGATGGAGATGCGACGTCGTGGAAGCGTTCAAGGATGCAAGGCTGTAAAACAGGAGTTTGAAAATGAAAAGACCACTTGAGATGGCACATGATTTTTTGGCTGAGGTTGTAACTCAGGATGATATCGTAGTGGATGCGACCATGGGAAATGGTCATGACACGCTTTTTTTAGCCAAGCTAGCCAAGAAAGTCTATGCCTTTGATATTCAGGAACAAGCCTTGGAAAAGACCAAGGAGCGTTTGAACCAAGCTGGAATGACAAATGCCCAGTTAATCTTGCAAGGTCATGAGACACTAGACCAGTTTGTGACAGAAGCCAAGGCAGGGATTTTTAATCTGGGCTATTTACCGTCAGCTGATAAGTCCGTCATCACCCAACCTCAGACTACCATTGAAGCATTAGAAAAGCTGTGTCATTTGCTTGTCAAAGGTGGACGGATTGCTATTATGATCTACTACGGTCATAATGGAGGAGATCTCGAGAGGGATGCTGTCTTGGATTTTGTTAGCCAGTTGAACCAACAAGAGTACACAGTTGCCATTTACCGAACTTTAAACCAAGTCAACAACCCACCGTTTTTAGTAATGATTGAAAAATTAGAGAGATATAGTCATGGATAAACAATACCTACGTGAAAAGCTGGATACCATGCGCCAGAATTTTGTTGAATCAACCCACCATGAACGAGCGGTAGGCGTGCTAGATCAAGCGCATATGAGCAAAAAAATGCTTAAAATCAAGAAAAAATTAGTTGCTCTTGAAATGGAACGGTGCCAGAGAAAAATTGAGCACAAAGACTGTTCCAAGATTGACCAAAAAATCAAAGAGCAGAAGGAGATATTTGAATCTTGTTGTAAAAAAGATTAAGGAGGTCTTGCGTGGAATTACTGATTTACCTCATCCTATTTTTAGTGGTCTTGATTGTCTCAAGTACAACCAATAAACTCCTGCCCTTTTTGCCTCTCCCTTTGGTGCAAATTCTTTTGGGAATTGTGATTGGTCTCTTTTTACCCAATACCGACTTTCACCTCAATACAGAGTTGTTTTTGGCCCTGGTTATCGGGCCCTTGCTTTTTCGAGAGTCGGAAGAAGCGGACATTACAGCTATTTTAAAACACTGGCGAATCATTGTTTATCTCATATTTCCAGTGATTTTTATCTCGACCCTGAGTTTGGGTGGCTTGGCCCATCTTCTTTGGCTCAGTCTCCCCTTGGCGGCTTGCTTGGCTGTTGGGGCAGCTCTTGGCCCTACGGACTTGGTTGCCTTTGCTTCTCTTTCGGAGCGTTTTAGCTTTCCTAAGCGCGTGTCCAATATCCTTAAGGGTGAAGGACTCTTGAATGATGCTTCTGGCTTGGTTGCCTTTCAGGTAGCTTTGACAGCTTGGACAACTGGAGCCTTTTCCCTTGGACAAGCTAGTAGTTCGCTCATCTTTTCAATCCTAGGCGGTTTTTTAATTGGATTTTTAACAGCCATGACCAACCGTTTCCTCCATACCTTCTTGCTGAGTGTGCGCGCAACGGATATTGCCAGTGAACTTTTATTGGAATTGAGTTTGCCCCTGGTGACCTTCTTCCTGGCAGAAGAAGTCCATGTTTCAGGGATTATTGCCGTTGTAGTTGCTGGGATTTTACAGGCAAGCCGTTTTAAGAAAATTACGCTCCTCGAAGCCCAAGTGGATACGGTGACCGAGACGGTCTGGGATACAGTGAACCTTATGCTCAACGGTTCTGTCTTTGTAATCTTGGGAATTGAGTTGGAAATGATAGCAGAGCCTATCTTAACCAATCCAATTTATAATCCCTTACTTTTATTGCTATCTCTTATAGCCCTTACCTTTGTCCTCTTTGCTATTCGTTTTGTCATGATCTATGGTTATTATGCCTATAGAACCAGACGTCTCAAGAAAAAGCTAAATAAGTATATGAAGGACATGCTTCTTTTGACCTTTTCAGGTGTCAAGGGAACGGTGTCGATTGCTACAATCCTTCTGATACCAAGTAATCTAGAACAGAAGTATCCTCTCTTGCTTTTCCTTGTTGCAGGTGTGACGCTTGTAAGCTTTTTAACAGGCCTCGTGGTCTTGCCTCATCTTTCTGACGAACAGGAAGAAAGCAAGGATTATCTCATGCATATCGCCATTTTGAATGAAGTAACGATAGAGTTGGAAAAAGAGTTGGAAGGTACCAGAAATAAACTTCCCCTCTATGCAGCTATTGACAATTATCATGGACGTATTGAAAATCTCATCCTGAATCAAGAAAACAAGGGGGCTCAAGAAGACTGGGAGGCCTTGAAACTTCTCATCCTCAGTATTGAAAGTGATGGTTTAGAACAGGCTTACGAAGAAGACAAGATGAGTGAGCGTGCCTATCGAGTTTACCAACGTTATTTGAAAAACATGGAACAAAGTATCAATCGCAAGTTTGCTTCACGATTGACCTATTATTTCCTTGTTTCCTTGCGGCTTTTACGTTTTCTCCTTCACGAAGTCTTTACTTTTGGAAAGACCTTTCGCAGTTGGAAAAATGAAGAATCACAGAAACTTAGAGCCCTTGACTATGACCAAATTGCAGAGCTCTATCTAGAAAATACAGAGATGATTATCGAAAGTCTGGAGAATCTAAAAGGGGTTTATAAGAGTTCCTTGATTAGCTTCATGCAAGATTCTCGTCTCCGTGAAACAGCTATCATCACTAGTGGTGCCTTTGTCGAACGGGTTATCAATCGTGTTAAACCCAACAATATCGATGAAATGCTGAGAGGCTATTATTTGGAGCGCAAGTTGATATTCGAATATGAAGAAAAACGATTGATTACGACCAAGTATGCCAAGAAGTTACGACAAAATGTCAATAACTTAGAGAACTATTCCTTGAAGGAAGCTGCCAATACCCTGCCTTATGATATGATGGAATTGGTAAGAAGAAATTAGTTAATACTCTTCGAAAATCTCTTCAAACCACGTCAGCTTTATCTGCAACCTCAAAGC
>NZ_DXLC01000042.1:0-6564 GCF_019414905.1 Streptococcus sp.
GATAGATATTATCTACAGTTTGCGGCACAAAACCAATAATGATTGATAAGATTGCCAAAGGAATCAATGACAGAATGGGCTTTTTCACAATTCTCAATTTTTCCTTATAAACAGTTAATAAAAAGACCCCCATCATAAAAGCTAGCAAGGTCATTACTTTGGCACTAGCATCTGAAACATTGTGTTGAATGAGCCCCACTGATAGAAAGACGACATTCCCCGTTTGTCCAGCTACCAGAGTATTCCCTCTCACAATAAAAGTATAGGCATCAACATATCCTGCACAAAAAGTCAAAAAAAGCGCTAGCCTCTTAGACTGACGTGATATTTTTCTTATAGGTAGTAACCTCATTTCCCCTCCCATTTCATTTACTCATCTCATTATTGTACCACTTTCTTTGGGAAAGTCCTAGTAGCTTATTTGAAATTTTTCACCCCCTGTTGGATAGTCAAGTCTATCTATGTTATAATGAAGGAAGGATTTAAAATCGGAAAAGGAGTATCTATGCTTAAATTAGCTGTCATCGGAACAGGCGCTATCAGCCATCACTTCATAGAAGCAGCCCATACCAGCGGAGAATACCAGCTGGTCGCAGTCTATTCTAGAAAACTAGAAACTGCCGCAACCTTTGCTTCTCGCTATCAGGATCTCCAACTCTTCGATCAATTAGAGGACTTCTTCAAGTCTTCCTTTGATGTAGTCTATATCGCCAGTCCAAACTCCTTACATTTTGCTCAGGCACAAGCTGCCTTGTCTGCTGGTAAACACGTCATTCTTGAAAAGCCAGCTGTTACTCAGCCACAAGAATGGCTAGATTTGATTCAAACAGCTGAGAAAAATAATTGTTTTATCTTTGAAGCAGCTCGTAATTATCACGAGAAAGCTTTTGCTACTATCAAGAGTTTTTTGGCAGACAAGCAAATCTTAGGAGCTGATTTCAACTATGCCAAATACTCTTCCAAGATGCCGGATTTGTTGGCTGGGAAGACACCTAATGTCTTTTCAGAGCGTTTTGCTGGTGGAGCTCTCATGGATTTGGGGATTTATCCTCTCTACGCTGCCGTTCGCCTCTTTGGAAAAGCTAAGGATGCAACCTATCAGGGGCAACAGCTTGACAATAGCATTGACCTAAATGGAGACGGAATTCTCTTCTACCCTGACTTTCAAGTTCATATCAAGGCTGGGAAAAACATTACTTCCAATCTTCCTTGCGAGATTTATACGACAGATGGGACCATAACCCTCAACACGATTGAACATATCCGATCAGCTATTTTTACCGACCACCAAGGAAATCAAGTCCAGCTCCCTATCCAACAGGCTCCTCATACGATGACTGAGGAAGTCGCTGCATTTGCACAGATGATCCAGCAACCAGACCAGATGCTCTACCAGACTTGGCTGGACGATGCAGGCTCTGTTCATGAGCTACTATATACCATGCGCCAGACTGCTGGCATTAGATTTGAGGCAAAAAATGAAAACTAAACTACCGACTGAATGGCAAGAACTGAGTGACCAACTCGGTTTCCAAGAATTTACCCCCATTCAAACTCAACTATTTGAGCCTATCCTTGCTGGAGAAAATCTCCTAGGAGTGAGCCCAACAGGAACTGGTAAGACCCTAGCTTACCTCCTACCAAGTCTTCTCAGACTACAAAAGAAAAAAGCCCAGCAACTATTGATTCTAGCACCAAATACAGAACTGGCTGGACAGATTTTTGACGTATGTAAAACGTGGTCAGAAACTATCGGTTTGACAGCCCAACTCTTCCTATCAGGTTCAAGTCAGAAACGCCAGATTGAACGACTCAAAAAAGGACCAGAAATTCTGATTGGAACCCCTGGCCGTATCTTGGAACTGATTAAATTGAAAAAAATCAAGATGATGAATGTAGAAACCATCATCTTGGATGAATTTGATCAATTGCTCAATGATTCTCAGATTCACTTTGTCGAGAAAATCACTCACTACGCACCTCGTGACCACCAACTCATCTACATGAGTGCTACGACCAAGTTTGACCAAGAAAAGATTGTGCCGAATACACATACCATTGACCTCTCTGACCAAAAACTGGACAATATCCAGCATTTCTACATGCAGGTAGACCAACGTCACCGAGTGGATATGCTACGAAAATTGGCTCATGTAGAGGATTTCCGCGGTCTGCTCTTCTTTAACAGCCTATCAGACCTTGGAAGTGCAGAAGAAAAATTACAGTATCGTGATATATTGGCTGTCTCCCTCGCTAGCGATGTCAATGTTAAATTTAGAAAAGTCATCTTAGAAAAGTTTAAAGACAAGCAACTAAGCCTACTTCTTGCAACAGACCTTCTGGCACGTGGAATTGATATCGATAGCCTAGAATGTGTCGTAAACTTTGATGTTCCTAGAGATGTCGAAACCTACACTCACCGTGCTGGCCGTACAGGTCGTATGGGCAAGGAAGGCTATGTTATCACTCTCGTCACTCATCCAGAAGAAATCAAAAAACTCAAAAAGTTTGCAAGCGTACGTGAAATTGTCTTGAAAAATCAAGAACTCTATATCAAATAAAGCCCATTGCTCTATGCACATCAGGTGTATGGAGCTTTTTTATAAGCAATTCTTTAATTTTAGTTCAATATTCGAAAAAAAGAACCTTGCAAAGCAAGATTCTTTTAGTGTCTGACTTAAATAATTGTTCTTCTGGGAACTAAATCGAATTAAGCTTCGATTTCTGTAACCATACCTGAACCAACAGTACGTCCACCCTCACGGATAGAGAATGTAGTACCTTGTTCTACGGCGATTGGGTGGATCAACTCAACGTCGATTGTCACATTATCACCAGGCATTACCATTTCAGTACCTGCTGGAAGTTCGATTGAACCTGTAACGTCAGTAGTACGGAAGTAGAATTGTGGACGGTAGTTGTTGAAGAATGGAGTGTGACGTCCACCTTCTTCTTTAGTAAGGATGTAAACTTCACCTTTGAATTTAGTGTGTGGGTTGATTGAACCTGGTTTAGCGATAACTTGTCCACGTTCGATTTCATCACGTTGAACACCACGAAGAAGGACACCTACGTTATCTCCGGCAAGACCTTCGTCAAGTTGTTTACGGAACATTTCAACACCAGTAACAACTGCTTTTTGAGTTTCTTCTTTGATACCAACGATTTCGATTTCGTCGTTGACTTTAACGATACCACGGTCGATACGTCCTGAAGCAACTGTACCACGTCCAGTGATTGAGAATACGTCTTCGACTGGAAGAAGCAATGGTTTGTCAGTGTCACGTTCTGGTTCTGGGATGTACTCATCAACTGTGTTCATCAATTCCATAACGATGTCTTCGTATTTAGTGTCACCTTCAAGGGCTTTAAGAGCTGAACCTTGGATAACTGGAAGATCGTCACCTGGGAAGTCGTATTCTGACAATAGGTCACGGATTTCCATTTCAACCAATTCAAGCAATTCTTCGTCGTCAACCAAGTCAATTTTGTTCATGAAGACGATAAGGTGTTTAACACCAACCTGACGTGAAAGAAGGATGTGCTCACGAGTTTGTGGCATTGGTCCGTCAGTTGAAGCTACTACAAGGATAGCTCCGTCCATTTGAGCGGCACCAGTGATCATGTTTTTAACGTAGTCCGCGTGTCCTGGAGCGTCGATGTGAGCGTAGTGACGTTTTTCAGTTTCGTACTCAACGTGCGCAGTGTTGATAGTGATACCGCGTTCGCGTTCTTCTGGAGCAGCATCGATAGACGCATAGTCTTTAGGTTGGTTAACTGATGAAGGCAAGCGACGTGCCAAAACAGTTGTGATAGCTGCAGTTAGGGTAGTTTTACCGTGGTCAACGTGTCCGATAGTACCAATGTTAACGTGTGGTTTACTACGATCGTATTTTTCTTTTGCCATTTGAGTAAAAGCCTCCAATAAAATATATTTTATAGATAGACAGTAGGCAATACAGTCTAACTTTCCTTACTATTTTATCAAATTTCAGCTAAATTGCAAGTGTTTTACAAAGTTTTTATGAATTATTCTTAATCGGCTGATCTAAACGACACTTCTACTCCTATAATTTACCTAAAGAAAAAGAAAAATCAGGAATTTCCTGACTTTTACTTAGCTAATTCTCTTTCTCGTTCTTTCATTGTTTTATGGTTTTCATACAAACGTGATAAGAACTTAGAAATTTCTTTTAAGATAGAATAGGTTGGTACTGCGACAATCATACCAATGACCCCATAGATATTGCTTGATAACAAAAGTAATACTAAAATTGTTATTGGATGGACTTTCATCACGCCACCAACGATTCGAGGGTAGAGGATATTTCCATCCACTTGTTGAATGATTAGCATGTAAACAACTGCAATTAGCATTCTATGGGGATCAGTGAATATATTTGCGATGATCATAGGAATCAAGCCAATACTTGGTCCCACATAAGGAATTAAATTGGCTACACCAGAAAAAATAGCAAAAACTAAAGCATATTTTAAACCAATAATACTATAGCCAATATAAGCCAAACAACCTATAATGATTGCGTCAATCGAAACTCCACTAATATAGCGAGCAATCGTCGCATTTAAACTCTTTAATAAGCCTGCAATATGCAAGCGATCCCTCTTTAGAATCGTTCTTTCAAGCATGGGCAAGAATTTATGTCCATCTAGTAAGAAATAAACCAAAAAAACTGGAGTCATAATCAAAATCAAAACAGTACTGATAAGAGCTGACAAGACGCTCCCCACACTATTTGATACGCTATTTAGGATATTTTGAAGAATATCAACATAGGATAAGTTTAGTTGCTGAATTGTAGCTTCTACATCCAAATTCTGGAGTGCAGGATAATTAGATAAGTCTATGATTAAGTCTTGTACTCGACTATAAATAGTTTGACTAGATATAATCAAACTAGATAACTGATTAATCAAAATAGGTAAGAGATAGACAACACCTATGACCATTCCCCAGACCAAAGCACACAAGGTAATTAAAATACCAAGCAAACGATTGAGTTTACAGACTTTATTTAAGAAAGTAACAATAGGGTTTGTCAAATAATAAAGAAAGCCCCCTAATAAAAATGGAATCATAATTGTATTAAGCACGCTAACAAAAGGGTTAATCAAAGACCCCATCTGTCTCCATAGGTAAAAGATGATGGTTAAGAGTAAAATTTCTGTGGTCCAAAAAAATAATTTATTTCTACGAAACATGAGTTACCTCCCTCACTCTATTTTACCATATTTTCAAAAAGCTTAACGGATGAATTATTAAAGCAAGAATATTTTTTTTCTTTATGATAGAATAAGACTACTATGAAAAAAATATGTTTAACTTTATTAACTGTCTCCCTTTTAGGGGGTGCTTCTACTGTTGCTGCTCAAGATTTTACCATTGCCGCTAAACATGCCATTGCTGTTGAAGCAAATACTGGTAAAATACTTTATGAAAAAGATGCAACTCAGCCAGTCGAAATCGCTTCTATTACAAAATTGATTACGGTTTATCTTGTCTATGAAGCTTTGGAAAACGGAAGTATTACACTATCTACCCCAGTAGATATTTCAGATTATCCTTATCGATTGACAACAAACTCTGAAGCAAGTAATGTTCCTATGGAGGCCCGCAATTATACTGTCGAAGAGTTACTTGAAGCAACTCTGGTATCTAGTGCCAACAGCGCCGCTATTGCCCTAGCTGAGAAAATTGCTGGCTCTGAAAAAAACTTCGTTGATATGATGCGAACAAAACTCTTGGAATGGGGAATCAAAGATGCCACTGTTGTCAATACAACTGGTCTGAACAACGAAACACTCGGAGATAACATTTACCCAGGGTCTAATAAAGATGATGAAAATAAGCTCAGTGCTTATGATGTCGCTATCGTTGCTCGCAACCTCATCAAAAAATACCCACAAGTCTTGGAAATCACGAAAAAACCTTCTTCTACTTTTGCTGGAATGACAATCACTTCGACCAACTACATGTTAGAAGGCATGCCTGCTTATCGAGGTGGTTTTGATGGCCTTAAAACAGGAACAACAGACAAAGCCGGAGAATCTTTTGTTGGTACTACTGTCGAAAAAGGCATGAGGGTTATCACTGTTGTTTTGAATGCAGATCATCAAGACAATAATCCTTACGCTCGCTTCACAGCTACATCTTCACTAATGGATTATATCTCTTCTACATTCACACTTCGCAAAATCGTTCAACAAGGCGATGCCTATCAAGATAGTAAAGTCCCCGTACAAGATGGAAAAGAAGATACGGTCACTGCAGTGGCCCCAGAGGATATCTATCTAATTGAACGTGTTGGGGGTCAATCTTCCCAATCTATTCAATTCACACCTGATTCTAAAGCAATCCCAGCACCACTTGAAGCCGGAACAGTGGTTGGCCATTTGACTTACGAAGACAAGGATTTGATTGGTCAAGGTTACATTACCGCTGAACGTCCTAGTTTCGAAATGCTAGCAGAAAAGAAAGTTGAAAAAGCCTTCTTCTTAAAAGTTTGGTGGAATCATATCGTTAATTTCTTTACAGGAAACAAG
>NZ_DXLC01000043.1:0-3287 GCF_019414905.1 Streptococcus sp.
GTCGTATATATTGACGAAACAGGAATCGACCGCTACCTTTATCGTCCTTATGCACGGGCTCCTAGAGGGGAGAAAGTCTATGAAAAGATTAGCGGACGGCGTTTTGAGCGGACTTCAATTGTTGCAGGACAAGTAGACGGAGACTTTATAGCTCCCATGATTTACAAGGAAAGTATGACGAGTGACTTCTTTGTGGAGTGGTTCAAAACGCAACTTCTGCCTGCTTTGAAGACACTTCATGTCATTGTCATAGACAATGCTAGTTTTCATCCCAAGAACATCTTGGATGAACTCTGCATCCAAGATAAACACTTTTTCTTACCCCTACCGCCTTATTCACCAGATTTGAATCCTATTGAGCAAGCTTGGCCTATCTTGAAAAAGAAAGTGACGGATTTATTAAGGGAAGTCCCAAATATTTTCAAATATTTAGAGCGCTTTTTGAAAACTAAATGACTATAATACGAGGGATTTGATGGTTTTTCTTGACGATAGAAGACTCAGCGACCATCATTTTAGAGCATATATTTATAATGGATTGAATCTAGAATAGTACACAACTAATTCTAAAACCTGTATAGAAATTAATTTGAATTCACTAATCTTTTTGTTCGTATCCTATTTCAATTCACTATATAACTCAATTTCATAATAAAACACCTCAAAAGTTAGATTTTCTAGCTCTAACTTTTGAGGTGCAGCTCATTTATGTATGATAGTCTTTTGATTATTATTTCATTAAAAGAAAGAATACTTATTATGAATTTGGATCATCGAGACTACGGCCATGTAAACCTTTTTCACGTTGGACTTGACGTAGTTTCTCTGGTGTAACATCGTTTCCTTCTTCGTCCACAATTTTGATCCCTTCGATGTGGTGACGAACAGTGCGACGATAACCTTCGATGTACTCCTCACGTAGTTTGGCTTGTTCTACTTTTTCTTCTGAGGTCAAGCCTTCTGCTTTTTTCTTTTTGGCAAGCTCGTTAATACGATCAATTTTTTTAGGATCCATGTTTCTCTCCTTTATGATAAGATTTAATCCGTTTAACAGATTTTATTTGGTATTGATTTGGTTAAAGCGTGCAAGTTTAGCTGCTTTTTGAGTTAAATGAGACAAGATAGCCAAACGATTTTGACGGACAGCCTGATCTTCGGCCATAACCATAGTATTCTCAAAGAAGGCATCAATGACTGGGCTAAGAGCAAAGAGCTGTTTCAATTGCTGACTTGCAGTCCCTGACAAAACGAGTGATTCGACGGCTTCTGCCAAGTCTTTCTCTTCTTCATTCTCAAAGAGAGATGAATCAACTGTAGCAACTCCTTCTGCCTTCTCAGCCAAATTAAAAGCACGAGAAAGTGATTCAACAGATGGTTTAAAATCTTCTTCCTTGCTTGCTTCTACAAGAGCACTTGCTGCTTCCAACATATCCGCCACAACAAAGTTTGATCCTGCAAGAACTGCTTCCTTGATGTCTTTTGGTGTAGAACCCATCATCTTATCAACACGAGCCTTGATAAAGTTCATAACTTCTGCTTTATTTTCATAAGTCAAGCTGTCAAATTTCAAAGCATAAAGGCTATCTATCAGCTCGTCCATAGCAATGTGCCAACCAAAGGCATCCAAGATACGAACCACACCTTGAGTCGCGCGACGAAGAGCATAAGGGTCATTAGAACCTGATGGAATCAAGCCTACTGAGAAGAAACTCAAAATCGTATCCAATTTGTCTGCAATAGCTAGAATGGCTCCAACCTTGCTCTCTGGAAGTTCTCCTTCAGCTGATGTAGGCATGTAGTGTTCACGAATAGCAGCTGCCACTGCTGGAGTTTCACCAGCAAGAAGGGCATATTTTTCACCCATAATTCCTTGTAGCTCGTCAAATTCACCAACCATCCCAGTCAACAAGTCAAACTTGTAAATGGCTGCTGCACGGGCTAGGTCAATCGTTTCATCCGCTGACAAGCCTGCTTTTTCTGCCAAGAGAATAGCAATCTGCCCCGTACGAATCATGTGTTCACGAAGGGAACCAATCTTCTCATGGAAGGTGACATTGTTTAATTTTTCAACAAGGTCAGAAATCACCAATTTTTGGTCTTCACGCCAGAAGAATTCACCGTCTTCCAAGCGGGCTACCAAGACTTTTTCATTTCCTTTGATGACATTTTCCAAATGCTCTGCATTTCCGTTACGAACAGAAATAAAGTTTGGCAATAGTTTACCGTCTTGATCACGAACAACAAAGTAACGTTGGTGTTCTTTCATCGAAGTCACCAAAACTTCTTCTGGAACTTCAAGGTATTTGGCATCAAAACTTCCCATAAAGGCAGTTGGGTATTCAACCAAGTTCAAGACTTCATTCAGCAAATCAGCATCAATTTCGATACTTACACCATGTTTCGCCTCAATTTCCTTGATTTGGTCAACAATCATTTGCTCACGTTCACGTGGATCTGCGATTACATACTGCTTACGAAGGTCTTCTTCATAGCTCAATGCTGACTGAATCTTAGTTTCTTGTCCCAAGAAACGATGACCACGGCTCACACGACCTCCCTTGATATCAAGGAAATCTAAATCAAACTCTTCTTCATCTAAAAGAACAGTTAAAGTGTGAACAGGACGAATGTATTCAAAGCTATTTCCAGCCCAGTGCATGCTGACAGGGAAAGTCAATGACTTCAAGACATCTACAACACCAGGAACAATGGCTTCAACTGCTTGACCAATTTCTTCCTTGGTAACATAGACATATTCTTCACCCTTGATTTCACGGAATTCGATATCTTCAACCGTCAAGCCTTTTCCACGGACAAATCCTTGAGCTGCTTTGGTGAAGTTTCCATCACTATCCAAGGCAATTTTCTTTGCTGGCCCCTTAAAATCTTCTGTCAAATCAGACTGTTTGTCTGCAAGACCAGTTACACGAACAGCCAAACGACGTGGTGTTGAGAAGGTTTGAACAGCTTCAAAAGACAGGCGGTTTTCCTTGAGGAAGGCTGCCATTTTTTCGCCTAGTTGTTTTTCACTTGGTGTGACAACGTAGGCTGGTAACTCTTCGAGTCCGAGTTCTACTAATAAGTTTTTTGTCATGTTTTTTCTCCGAAAAGTATCTTTTTATTTTCCAGTTTGCCTTATGTGATTGGCACGCAAGCAACCGACTTCGTCGTTTCATTGCTAAAATTGGAGCCTAAGGTCTCCAATTTTGCCTGGTATTGTTAGTTTCTCTAACGATACCTTTATCACTGCGGCGACTGGTTCTGTAGGATTGCTCTATCATCCAATC
>NZ_DXLC01000044.1:0-1530 GCF_019414905.1 Streptococcus sp.
CCGAACTTCTGTGTTTTGTTTTTCTCTTCTTTCTATGATACAATGGAAAAAATGAATTCAAAAGGAGTTTTTTATGACTTACCCAAATCTCTTGGACCGCTTCTTAACCTACGTTAAGATTAACACGCGCTCTGATGAACACTCTACTACTACTCCAAGTACGCAGAGTCAGGTTGACTTTGCAACCAATGTTCTTATCCCTGAAATGAAACGTGTCGGACTGCAAAACGTCTACTACCTTCCAAATGGTTTTGCGATTGGTACCTTGCCAGCCAATGATTCATCTTTAACACGAAAGATTGGCTTCATCTCCCACATGGATACTGCTGACTTTAATGCCGAAGGAGTTAATCCCCAGGTAATTGAAAACTACGATGGTGGTGTGATTGAACTTGGAAATTCTGGTTTCAAACTCGATCCAGCTGACTTTAAGAGTCTTGAAAAATATCCAGGACAAACGCTCATCACAACCGATGGAACAACCTTGCTAGGTGCTGATGACAAGTCAGGGATTGCTGAAATTATGACTGCTATTGAATATCTAACTGCTCACCCTGAAATCAAACACTGTGAGATTCGTGTTGGTTTTGGTCCAGATGAAGAAATCGGTGTTGGTGCTAATAAATTTGATGCAGAAGATTTTGATGTTGATTTTGCCTACACAGTTGATGGTGGCCCACTAGGTGAACTTCAGTACGAGACCTTCTCAGCAGCTGGTGCTGAATTGCATTTCCAAGGACGCAATGTCCATCCTGGTACTGCCAAAGGTCAGATGGTCAACGCCCTTCAGCTAGCAATTGATTTTCACAATCAACTTCCAGAGAATGACAGACCTGAGTTAACGGATGGCTACCAAGGTTTCTATCATCTTATGGATGTGACAGGTAGTGTCGAGGAAGCGCGTGCAAGCTACATCATTCGTGATTTTGAAAAAGATGCCTTTGAAGCGCGTAAAACAGCTATGCAGTCTATCGCTGATAAGATGAATCAAGAACTTGGTAGCGACCGTGTCACCCTAAACTTGACAGATCAGTACTACAATATGAAAGAAGTCATTGAAAAAGATATGACTCCAATTACCATTGCTAAAGCAGTTATGGAAGATTTGGGGATCACTCCTATTATCGAACCAATCCGTGGAGGGACAGACGGCTCTAAGATTTCCTTTATGGGAATCCCAACCCCTAATATCTTTGCTGGTGGCGAGAATATGCACGGTCGTTTTGAATACGTTAGCCTTCAGACTATGGAACGTGCAGTTGATACAATCATTGGTATCGTAGCCTATAAATACTAAAAATAGACTGGGCAAAAACTCAATTTTAAGAGAAAATGAAGTAAATCTTCCCACAATAAAACGCATAGTATCAGTACATTTCTGTACTGATACTGTGCGTTTTTTGATTATAAATGCGAATTATTTAGTAGCACTTCTCTTTATTGATGAACTGCTTGAGCTGCTGTGATAAGAGTCAACTTGTACACATCATCTGCATTACATCCACGAGAAAGGTCGTTAACTGGTTTGTT
>NZ_DXLC01000045.1:0-2177 GCF_019414905.1 Streptococcus sp.
TTAATGATGATTACTTCGTAATCTTCATCTACCGACTAAAACAATCCACTGGATTGTTTTAGCCACCTAGATATGCTTTTCTGACTTCTTCTGATGAGGCGAGTTCTTTTCCTGTTCCGGATAGGACGATTTTTCCTGTTTCCAGTACATATCCTCTGTCAGAGATTGCGAGTGCTTTATTGGCATTTTGTTCAATCAAGAGGACGGTTGTTCCTTGTTTCTGGATGTCTTGAATGATATCAAAAATCTCTTGGATAAAGATTGGGGCAAGTCCCATTGATGGTTCATCTAAAAGAAGAAGTTTTGGTGTTGACATGAGGGCACGTCCCATGGCAAGCATTTGCTGTTCTCCCCCTGAAAGAGTAGCTGCATCTTGGTTCTTCCGTTCTTCAAGACGAGGAAAGCGTGAGAAAACTTTCTTCAAGTTGGCTTGATTTTCTTCACGGTTTTTCTTTAAGAAAGCTCCCATTTCAAGATTTTCCATAACAGTCAAGCCAGGAAAGACGTGGCGTCCTTCTGGAACTTGTGAAAGACCACCTGCCACGATTTTTTGAGCTGGCATTTTTTGGATTTCTTGACCTAAAAATTCAATCTTTCCTGAACTCGGTCTAACCAAACCAGACAAGGTACGGAGAATGGTTGTCTTACCTGCACCATTGGCACCGATAAGGGAAACAACCTCTCCTTCATTTACTTCAAAGCTTACATCACGGACTGCTTGGATCATACCGTAATGCACAGAAAGATTATCAACTTTTAACATAGACATTAGGCTTCACCTCCTAGATAAGCTTCGATAACGCGTTTATTGGTCTTAATTTCGTCTGGAGTTCCCTGAGCAATCAAACGACCATATTCAAGTACGTAGATACGTTCTGTCACTTCCATGACCAGATTCATATCGTGTTCAATCAGCATGATCGTAATCTTAAATTCATCTTTGATACGACGAATTAACTCAGTCAATTCGGCTGTTTCCTGTGGGTTCATACCTGCTGCTGGTTCATCTAAAAAGAGAATTTTAGGTTCCGTAGCGAGAGCACGAACAATTTCCAAACGACGTTGTTGTCCGTAGGCAAGATTTTTAGCAAGAGTTTCTTCATCACCATCTAAATCAAAGATTTTCAACAATTCCAAAGCCTTAGCCTTTAATTCTTTTTCACTCTTATAAAAAGCTGGTAAGCGTAAGAAACTAGCAAAAACATGTTGTTTGTGATGGTTGCCAAAAGCAATCAAAACATTATCCAAAACTGTTAAATCTTTAAAGAGACGGATATTTTGGAATGTACGTCCAAGTCCCAAAGAAGCAATCTTATAAGGTGACTTTCCATTCAAAAGGTGACCATCTAGGGTTACTGTTCCCTCACTTGGTTCATAAACACCCGTCAAGAGGTTGAAAAGGGTGGTTTTCCCAGCTCCGTTTGGACCGATTAGTCCAACCAATTCCCCTTCGTTCAATTCAAGAGTCACATCTCCAACAGCTGTTAGACCGCCAAAATGTTTGGTTAACTGTTTTACTTCAAGTAATGCCATTAGTTTTGTTCCTCCTTCTTAGATTTTTTAAAGAAACGTGATAGGCTCAATTCCCATGTTCCAAGAAGTCCGCCTGGTCTGAAAATCATTACCAATACCAAAGCCAAAGCGTAGATAATCATACGCACGCTAGCAACATCTTGGAGAAGCATATTCAAAATTCCCAGAACAATAGCTGAAACGATTGCACCTGTAATGGAACCAAGTCCACCAAATACAACAATAATCAAAACATTGATTGAGTTGATGAAAGTGTAATCTTTCGGTACAACTGAACCGATAAATCCTGCCTGAAGTGACCCTGCAATACTTGCAGTAATGGCACCAAAGACAAAGGCGATGATTTTAATTTTAGTCGTATTACCCCCAACTGACTCAGCAGCGATTTCATCCTCACGAACAGAAAGGGTTGAACGACCAATTGGACTACGCAAGAAGTTCAAGGTTGCAATAGTTGTAATCACGACAAAGAAGTAAACCATTTGCCAAGTTGTAAAGTTAGGAATTCCCAAGATACCTGCCGCACCATTTGTAAGGCTTCCGCCATTGATGATAAAGATACGAATAATTTCAGAAACACCTAGAGTCGCTACCGCAAGATAGTCACCCTTCAAACGCAAGGTTGGAATTCCGACAAGCAAGGC
>NZ_DXLC01000046.1:0-2038 GCF_019414905.1 Streptococcus sp.
GTGGCCACGACGCACCACAAGGTTTCGAATCAAGCCAGATTGTTCCTTTTCATCATAAGGTTTCAAATCAAAACGACGAAGCAAATCTCGAAGAACTACCACAACTTGGTCAATGACAGAATCCTGAATAAAGAAATCTTCAAGAGGCATGAGGTCATGAGAATTCTTACGGAAAAATCCAGTTTCCAAGATACCATTTACTCGACGAACAGGGACCTGTGCCTTGTTGCGGTACTTAACTGGATTTTTCATACCCAAAGTTTCAGCAACTTCTACATCTGCAATTCCAGCAATCTTGTATAGACTATCCTTAACTTGCTTGGTTTTAAACTTAAGCTGTTCTGGATATGCAAGATGACCTAAATCAGCGATTCCTGAACGCAGGTAAGCCAAATCTAGATCTTGATTACGGTGTGGTGACTGGACAAGGTATTCTTCAACTTTACCAAAACCAATCTTTTTATTAACCTTAAGGACACGCATAAGGATTTTTTCACTTGGTAAAGCATTCTCTACAAAAAATACCAAACCATCCACCTTGGCAACTCCTGCGCCTTCATGGGTCAAGTCAACAATTTCAACTTCTACAATATCATTTTTCTTTAACATTCTCTTCTCTTTCTATTGGCCGACAAAAAAGACGGCAACGTTACGGTTACCATCTATTATACCATGAAATTTGTAATCAGATTCTCTTTATCTATGCTAGTTCATTTCTTTAAAGGCTGCTTCTGCATCCGCGTTGCTGATAACACCAAATTGTATCTTTCCAATCTTTCCTTGACTGTCAATCAGGTATTCTGTAGGAATGCTTCGGATTTGATAAGCTTGGAAGGTGGTTGCTTTTGTGTCATAAAGAACTGGGATATCCTTATAACCTTGATCTTGGAACCATTGTGGGAATTGCTCAACGGTTTTTTCACCTTGAATTCCTGGTGCAATGACACTAAGAATTTCGAAATCACGATCTGGTTTCGCCGCTAGTTCCATCAACTCAGGCATACTTTTCTTACATGGACCACACCATGAAGCCCAAAACTTCAAATAGACTTTTTTACCCTTATAATCAGATAACTTAACTTCTTTACCGTCCATAGATTGCAAGGTAAAATCTGGAGCATCTTTTCCAACAGCAATTTGTTGTACAGGCGTTTGTTGCTGTTGTTTTGGGGATTGTTGTGGAGCTTGAGTCTTTTTAGTCTCTTCCTCACCACAGGCCATCAATACAACTAATGACAAGAGGCTTAAGCCAGCAAACATTACTTTTTTCATCTTTTTCTCCTTTATTCAAAAATTCCAGCTAGAACATTTACTTGTCCTAATAGTAACAAAATTCCCATTAAAATAATGAGCAAACCACCAATTTTCTTCAGTAGCATCATATGACGTTTAATTTTACTAAAATAAGGCATCACTGCTCCTGAAGCTAAGGCCAAGACCAAGAAAGGAATAGCCATCCCTAGAGTGTAAATCAAGGTATAGATAGCACCTTGCCAAGCGCCATTGCCCCCAGAAGCCGCAAGCGCTAAAACAGAACTCAAAACTGGACCAATACAAGGCGTCCAACCGAAGCTAAAGGTAATACCGAGTAAAAAGGCCGACCAATAACGATTGGCTTCTGATTTCTTAAAAGTAAAGCTTTTTTGAACCTCTAATTTCTTAAAATGAAAAATTTCCATCTGGTGAAGGCCCAAAATAATAATAATTGTTCCCATGGTATAGCGAAACCAATTGGCATAGAGAATATTACCAAAGTAACCAGCACCAAATCCTAGAATAAAGAAAATGAGTGAAATACCTGCGATAAAGCAAAGGGTTCGAATCAAACCCGACGACCAGAGAACCTTTCTCCCAAACAAGGAAAAACTTTTTGCGCTTTCCTGATCATCCAGCAAAATTCCAGCATAAACTGGCAGAAGAGGAAAAATACAGGGAGAAAAGAAGGACAAGACCCCTGCTAAAAAAACGGAGATTGAAAATACTAGCGTTTCCAATAAAGAACCAACTTTCTTAAGAATTTAAACCTATTGTACTATAA
>NZ_DXLC01000047.1:0-4176 GCF_019414905.1 Streptococcus sp.
AACTGGTCCAGAGATAGTAGACTTCTGCCCCTGCTTCATTTAGGACACCATCACGGTTATCTAATCGAAGCTTCCAATAATAGAAAACAGCCAAAACCAAACCTAGAAAACCAAGTATTGGCAAGGGGGTGTAAAGATAGCCATAAACATCCAAACTGTACAAGAACAAACCAAATCCAATAAATAGAGGTAAGACTGTAGAGAGTCCCATACCCACTTGCAAGGCCTTTTCCCCACCAGTTAAAGGACGATAATAATCTGGGAGCCCCCAGAAGGAAACTCGATTTCTCACTCCTTCTTGCATCTCTTTCAATACTTCTTCAAAAGAAGATTTGAGCTGACGCCCTCTTGCTTGAATCCGTTTTTCATCAGCAACTTTGGCTCCACGATAAAGACTATCAGATACCTTGTAATCCGCAAACAAATTGGAAAGAGTTTCTTCTTTTTTGCCTGAAAAAGCCAGATTTAGACAGTCTTTCTCAAAGCTTGACAAACCATCTTCTTTGACCAGCCTCAAACCAACTGCATCTCCTTCTGAAATGATAGAGACATTCCCACGGTCTATCACATCTAACAAGGTAGCTTGAATAAGTTGGTCAAAGGTAAATTTACCTGCTCCTTTTGTTAGAGGACTCACTTCCTCCAAGGAGGTCGAATAAACTGCCTCTGATAAAACCATAGGCTCTAATTCCATTGGTGGTTCATAGAGACGATGATTTTTGGCATATTTGACTGAAGGAGTGGTCTTTCTTCTATAGATGAAATAGAAGCAAACACTCAATAACAAGGAGATAGAAAGTATCGAAGGAAAGACCCAAGTAACGAGTTGTTTACTTTGCTCTTTTTCTTTAACAATCGAGTCTTCTATCTTATTAAACTCTTCTAAACGATTCCCTTTCAATCCCTGATCCGTAGCATTAGCAAAATCGGTCCGAGGCCAATAGGCATGCAACTCAACTCCACGCTTAGCCGGAAGATTGTCTAAACGGATAGTATAATCAAGGTTACTCTTTTCAACCGTTCCCTCTCTAAAGAGTTTCCCTGTATGGAAAAAGAGTTTTTCAGCCCCCTTGTCTCCCCTTACATGAAATTCAAACTTTCCAATAGTCCCTGAACTATCCGTTAAAGGTTGCCAATTTAATTCAGCGATATCATCATATAGGAAAAGCAAATTCTTTAAGTTCCAGACGAGGTCAACTTCAACTGTGTCACCTTCCTGACCTGGATTATAAACTTTAACAGTATAACCATCTGCTCCTTCTATCACTTCGCTAGTAACGTCTGCTAGTTCAGCACCATTTTTCGCAGCCTGAACCTTTGGACGAGGATCAATGTCAAATCCACTAGGCATCTTGCCAGCACGTCCAAGTCCCACGATTTGCCCCTTAAAATCTTCCTCAAACTGGTAAACTATCTTCTGTCTAAATTCTGCCGTATTGTCTGCATGAATATACAAATCCCCTTGATAAGAGTTTATCTTGAAATCAATGGCAAAAACAGAGAGTGGCAGAAGGCAAAACAAGCCTAACACTAGTAAGAAAAAAGTTTTTTTCATCAAACAAGCCCCCTTTTTATCTTTGCTATCATTATATCATTTTTTCTCAAGTAAGGGCTTACCTATATTGAAAAATAGAGTTTTTTTCGATAAAATAGGAGACAGTTATTTTTTAATAGATTAGAAATAGGAGAAATCATGAGAAAAATATACTTATCTATTTTCACAAGTCTCTTGCTGATGCTGGGACTTGTCAATGTTGCTCAAGCCGATGAATATTTACGCATCGGGATGGAAGCAGCATATGCTCCCTTTAACTGGACTCAGGATGATGATAGCAATGGAGCTGTCAAAATCGATGGGACTAACCAGTATGCTAACGGATACGATGTTCAAATCGCCAAGAAAATCGCTAAGGACTTAGGTAAAGAACCTTTGGTTGTTAAAACAAAGTGGGAAGGTCTAGTCCCTGCCCTTACTTCTGGTAAGATTGACATGATTATCGCAGGTATGAGTCCAACTGCCGAACGCAAACAAGAAATTGCCTTTTCAAGCAGTTACTACACTAGCGAACCAGTTCTACTAGTCAAAAAGGATTCTGCCTACGCAAACGCAAAATCTTTGGATGACTTTAACGGTGCGAAAATCACTTCTCAACAAGGTGTCTACCTTTATGACTTGATTGCACAAATCCCAGGTGCTAAAAAAGAAACAGCCATGGGAGACTTCGCTCAAATGCGTCAAGCTCTTGAGGCTGGTGTCATCGACGCCTATGTTTCTGAACGCCCTGAAGCTCTGACTGCTGAAGCCGCTAACTCTAAGTTCAAGATGGTCCAAGTAGAACCAGGTTTCAAAACTGGAGAAGAAGATACAGCTATCGCTATTGGACTTCGTAAAGATGACAACCGTATTAGCCAAATCAATGCCAGCATTGAAACCATTTCAAAAGACGATCAAGTTGCCTTGATGGATCGTATGATCAAGGAACAACCTGCCGAAGCTACAACAACTGAAGAGACTAGCAGTAGTTTCTTTAGCCAAGTCGCTAAAATTCTTTCTGAAAACTGGCAACAACTCTTGCGTGGTGCTGGTATCACTCTTTTAATCTCTATCGTCGGAACCATCATAGGTCTCATTATTGGCCTTGCCATTGGTGTCTTCCGTACTGCTCCTCTATCTGAGAATAAAGCCATTTATGGCCTACAAAAACTAGTCGGCTGGATTCTCAACATCTACATTGAAATTTTCCGTGGTACGCCAATGATTGTTCAATCAATGGTTATCTACTATGGAACTGCCCAAGCTTTCGGGATCAACCTTGACCGTACACTGGCTGCTATCTTCATCGTTTCAATCAATACCGGTGCCTACATGACTGAAATCGTCCGTGGTGGTATCCTAGCAGTTGACAAGGGACAATTTGAAGCCGCTACTGCTCTTGGTATGACTCATAACCAAACCATGCGTAAGATTGTCCTACCTCAAGTAGTCCGTAACATCCTGCCAGCAACTGGTAATGAATTTGTCATCAATATCAAAGATACATCTGTATTGAACGTTATCTCTGTTGTCGAACTTTATTTCTCAGGAAATACCGTGGCGACGCAAACCTATCAATACTTCCAGACATTTACAATCATCGCCGTAATTTACTTTGTCCTCACCTTCACCGTAACACGTATCCTACGCTTCATCGAGCGCCGAATGGACATGGATACCTATACTACAGGTGCTAACCAAATGCAAACGGAGGATTTGAAATAATGACACAAGCAATCCTTGAAATTAAACACCTCAAAAAATCCTATGGACAAAACGAAGTGTTAAAAGACATTTCTCTCACCGTCCACAAGGGAGAGGTCATCTCTATCATCGGAAGCTCTGGAAGCGGAAAATCAACCTTCCTACGCTCTATTAACCTACTTGAAACACCAACTGATGGACAAATCCTTTATCATGGACAAAACGTCCTCGAAAAAGGCTATGACCTCACGCAATACCGTGAAAAGTTGGGGATGGTGTTCCAATCCTTTAACCTCTTTGAAAATCTCAACGTTCTTGAAAACACAATCGTCGCTCAGACGACTGTCCTTAAACGCGAACGTACAGAAGCTGAAAAGATTGCCAAAGAAAACCTGGAAAAGGTCGGCATGGGAGAACGCTACTGGCAAGCGAAACCAAAACAACTCTCAGGTGGTCAAAAACAACGTGTGGCCATCGCTCGTGCCCTTTCAATGAATCCGGACGCTATTCTCTTTGATGAACCAACATCAGCTCTCGATCCAGAAATGGTTGGAGAAGTCCTCAAAATCATGCAAGATCTGGCTCAGGAAGGCTTGACTATGATTGTCGTAACCCACGAAATGGAATTCGCCCGTGATGTCTCTCACCGTGTTATCTTCATGGATAAGGGTGTAATCGCTGAAGAAGGTAAACCAGAAGACCTCTTCACTAATCCTAAAGAAGACCGTACAAAAGAATTCCTTCAACGCTATCTCAAATAAAAAGAAAAGGCTGCATCAATCGTGCAGTCTTTTTGCTGTCCTCATACTCTTCGAAAATCTCTTCAAACCACGTCAGCTTCGCCTTGCCGTAGGTATATGTTACTGACTCTGTCAGTCTTATTTACAACCTCAAAGCAGTGCTTTGAGCAGCCTACGGCTAGCTTCCTAGTTTGCTCT
>NZ_DXLC01000048.1:0-1121 GCF_019414905.1 Streptococcus sp.
GTCTTGAAGCTAGAATAGGACAACACGACTTATAAAGCCTTGTTAGAAATTTGATTTGAATTCTCTAATCAATTTGTTCATACTCTATTTCAATATATTATAATTTACAAGTAAAAGAAAGGGCAAACTTTGCCCTTTCTCGATCTTAGCTTCTATTTGTTACAGTTAACTTGACTGATAATTGGAGTTTTATCTTACGTATTTAAGATGGATTGTCTTTTTTAGTTCGTGCCAATCTCAGGGCACGATTTGGATTGAGACGATTAAATAGTTCTTCCAATTTCTTTTCATTCCAAACGTCTGCGGCGGAAACAAAATTGCCATCCGCATCTCGGAAAGATATCGGTTTATCTCCCATATCAATCTCCTAGTCTACAAATTCAAACTCAAATTTACCAATGCGGACCAAATCACCATCTTTAGCACCACGCGCACGAAGAGCTTCATCAACTCCCATACCACGAAGCTGGCGAGCAAATTTCATGACTGATTCGTCACGATCAAAGTTGGTCATATTAAAGAGTTTCATCAGTTTTTTACCAGAAAGTAGCCACGTTGCATCATCATCACGACTAATTTCAAAGGCTTTTTCTTCCTCGTCAAAGCCGTAGTATGCTTCTTCTTCCATATCTGACTCGTCATAGAGCAAGAATTCTGGTGTCTTGTCTAACAATTCAGCTGTAGCATCCAATAGCGTTGCCAGACCTTGCTTAGTCAAACCAGAAATTGGGAAGATAGCTGGTAACTCTTCAAATTCATCGTAGTTTTCAGCAAATTTTTTCTTAAATTCTTTAAGATTTTCTTGACTCTCAGGCATGTCCATTTTGTTGGCTACGATAATCTGTGGACGCTCCATAAGACGGAGGTTATAAGACTCTAACTCCTTATTGATAGCTAAGTAGTCCTCATAAGGATCACGACCTTCGCTAGCTGACATATCAATGATGTGAAGGATGACACGGGTACGCTCAATGTGACGGAGGAACTGAGTTCCCAAACCAACACCTTGACTAGCCCCTTCAATCAAACCTGGTAAATCAGCTACTGCAAAGGATTCACCCGATTGGGTACGAACCATACCAAGATTTGGCACAATGGTCGTAAAGCTGTCTCTTATACAC
>NZ_DXLC01000049.1:0-4123 GCF_019414905.1 Streptococcus sp.
TCTCTAGTATAACAAAAAAGCCATCAATTTAATGACTTTTTCAGTAGGCTCGATTTCTTGGGTATCTTTTTTAAAATAAACGGAAGACATGGGATTCGAACCCACGCACGCTGTTACACGCCTACCGCGTTTCCAACACGGCCTCTTAAGCCTCTTGAGTAATCTTCCAATGCTTACTCAAATAGTCTACCATAAAGCCTCTTATCTTGCAATAAAAATTCTGGAAATGAGAAAAATGATAGAATTTGAAAGAAAACGATAAAAAATGCTTGACTTTGAAAGAGAGTGTGATAGAATGAATAGTGTAAACGATAACAGGAGGTGATTCGGTGTTAAAAACAGAGCGGAAACAACTGATTTTAGAGGAGTTAAATCAACATCATGTAGTTTCTCTAGAAAAATTAGTTAGTTTGCTAGAGACCTCAGAATCAACGGTTCGAAGAGATTTGGATGAGTTGGAAGCGGAAAACAAGCTTCGTCGCGTGCATGGTGGAGCAGAATTGCCCCATTCCTTGCAGGAAGAAGAAACCATTCAAGAAAAATCTGTCAAAAACCTTCAAGAGAAGAAGTTACTGGCTCAGAAAGCAGCCTCTCTCATCAAGGAACAAGATGTCATTTTTATCGATGCTGGAACAACAACTGCTTTTTTGATTCATGAATTGGTCAATAAGAATGTTACAGTCGTGACCAACTCGATTCACCATGCTGCTCAGTTGGTTGAAAAGCAGATTCCAACTGTCATGGTTGGAGGAAGTGTCAAGATGGCGACAGATGCGAGTATCGGGGGTGTTGCTCTTAACCAGATTAACCAATTGCACTTTGACCGTGCCTTTATCGGGATGAATGGTGTGGACGATAGTTATTATACGACTCCTGATATGGAAGAGGGAGCTGTGAAGCGTGCTATTTTGGAGAATGCCAAACAGACTTATGTCTTGGTCGATTCGTCCAAAATTGGACAAACTTGCTTTGCTAAGGTAGCACCACTCAAACGAGCTATTGTTATTACAAGTCAAGGGCATGAGCTCTTGCAGGCCATTAAGGAGAAAACGGAGGTAATAGAAGTATGATTTATACAGTCACACTCAATCCGTCTATTGATTATATCGTTCGTTTGGACCAAGTCCAAGTCGGTAGTGTCAATCGTATGGACAGTGATGATAAGTTTGCTGGTGGTAAGGGAATCAATGTTAGCCGTGTCTTGAAACGCTTGGATATTCCAAATACTGCGACAGGCTTCATCGGTGGCTTTACAGGTAAATTTATCACAGACACTTTGGCTGAAGAGCAAATTGAAACACGATTTGTCCAAGTGGCAGAAGATACGCGTATCAATGTTAAAATCAAAGCAGACCAAGAAACAGAAATCAACGGGACTGGTCCAAATGTCGAGCCAGCCCAGCTAGAAGAATTGAAAGCTATTTTATCTAGTCTGACAGCAGAAGATACAGTTGTCTTTGCTGGTTCAAGTGCTAAAAATCTAGGCAATGTCATCTACAAGGATTTGATTGCCTTGACGCGTCAGACGGGTGCGCAAGTGGTTTGTGACTTTGAAGGACAGACCTTAATTGATAGTTTGGCCTACCAGCCGCTTTTGGTCAAACCAAACAATCATGAACTTGGAGCGATTTTTGGGGTTAAACTCGAAAGTTTAGATGAAATTGAGAAATACGCTCGTGAGTTACTGGCTAAAGGTGCTCAAAACGTCATTATCTCTATGGCTGGGGACGGGGCCCTTCTTGTCACATCTGAGGGAGCATACTTTGCAAAACCTATTAAGGGAACAGTGAAAAATTCAGTGGGGGCTGGTGATTCTATGGTTGCTGGATTCACAGGTGAATTTGTCAAATCAAAAGACGCAGTAGAAGCCTTCAAATGGGGAGTTGCTTGTGGAACAGCAACGACCTTCTCAGATGACTTAGCAACAGCAGAATTTATTAAAGAAACATATGAAAAAGTTGAGGTAGAAAAACGATGAAAATTCAAGACCTATTGAGAAAAGATGTTATGTTGCTGGATTTGCAGGCGACTGAAAAAACAGCTGTCATCGACGAGATGATTAAAAGTTTGACAGACCACGGTTATGTGACAGATTTTGAAACCTTTAAAGAAGGCATTTTGGCGCGTGAAGCTTTGACTTCTACAGGTTTGGGTGATGGAATCGCTATGCCTCACAGCAAAAATGCTGCTGTCAAAGATGCGACTGTTCTCTTTGCTAAGTCAAACAAAGGTGTTGACTACGAGAGCTTGGATGGGCAAGCAACTGACCTCTTCTTTATGATTGCAGCTCCAGAAGGTGACAATGATACTCATTTAGCAGCCTTGGCAGAATTGTCTCAATACTTGATGAAAGACGGTTTTGCTGACAAACTTCGTCAAGTAACATCTGCAGACCAAGTTATCGGACTTTTTGACCAAGCTTCAGAAAAAACTGAGGAACCTGTTCAAGCACCTGCCAATGAATCTGGGGACTTTATCGTAGCTGTTACAGCTTGTACAACAGGTATCGCCCACACTTACATGGCTCAAGAATCCCTTCAAAAAGTAGCTTCCGAAATGGGTGTTGGCATCAAGGTTGAAACCAACGGTGCTAGCGGTGTTGGAAACCAGCTAACTGCAGAGGATATCCGCAAGGCTAAAGCCGTTATCATCGCTGCAGACAAGGCTGTTGAAATGGATCGTTTTGATGGCAAACCATTGATCAATCGTCCAGTTGCTGACGGTATCCGTAAGACAGAAGAATTGATTAACATGGCTCTTTCAGGAGATGCTGAAGTTTATCGTGCTGCTAATGGTGCCCAAGCTGCAACAGCCTCTAATGAAAAACAAAGCCTTGGTGGTGCCTTCTACAAACACTTGATGAGTGGTGTATCGCAAATGTTGCCATTTGTTATTGGCGGTGGTATCATGATTGCCCTTGCATTCTTGATTGACGGTGCTTTGGGTGTGCCAAATGAAAACCTTGGTAATCTTGGTTCCTACCATGAGCTAGCTTCTATGTTCATGAAAATTGGTGGAGCTGCCTTTGGTTTGATGCTTCCAGTCTTTGCAGGTTATGTTGCCTACTCTATTGCTGAAAAACCAGGTTTGGTTGCTGGTTTTGTGGCTGGTGCTATTGCCAAAGAAGGTTTTGCCTTTGGTAAAATCCCTTATGCTGCAGGTGGTGAAGCAACTTCAACTCTTGCAGGTGTCTCATCTGGTTTCCTAGGTGCCCTTGTTGGTGGATTTATCGCAGGTGCTTTGGTTCTTGCTATCAAGAAATACGTTAAGGTTCCTCGTTCACTTGAAGGTGCTAAATCTATCCTTCTCTTGCCACTTCTTGGAACAATCTTGACTGGATTTGTCATGCTAGCTGTGAATATCCCAATGGCAGCAATCAACACTGCTATGAATGACTTCCTAGGTGGTCTTGGAGGAGGTTCAGCTGTCCTTCTTGGTATCGTCCTTGGTGGAATGATGGCTGTTGACATGGGTGGACCAGTTAACAAAGCAGCTTATGTTTTTGGTACAGGTACGCTTGCAGCAACTGTTTCTTCAGGAGGTTCTGTAGCCATGGCAGCAGTTATGGCTGGAGGAATGGTACCACCACTTGCAATCTTTGTCGCAACTCTTCTCTTTAAAGACAAATTTACTAAAGAAGAACGCAACTCTGGTTTGACAAACATTATCATGGGCTTGTCATTTATCACTGAGGGAGCAATTCCATTTGGTGCCGCTGACCCAGCTCGTGCGATCCCAAGCTTCATCCTTGGTTCAGCAGTAGCAGGTGGCCTCGTTGGTCTTACTGGTATCAAACTCATGGCGCCACACGGAGGAATCTTCGTTATCGCCCTTACTTCAAATGCTCTCCTTTACTTCGTTTCTGTCTTGGTAGGAGCAATCGTAAGTGGTGTGGTCTATGGTTATCTACGCAAACCTCAAGCAGTTAAATAAAAGGGAACTATATACCAGTTTAAACCAACCACAAAATGTAGTATTTCAACAATATCGAAAAAGACGATTTCCGTTTGGAAATCGTCTTCTCACTATTTCAATAGTTCATACTCAAATAATTTACTTTCAAGCTCATTTTCATAGTATTCAGCTAACCTTGTTTTAAGTTCTTTTAGTTTAATTTTAACTT
>NZ_DXLC01000049.1:4133-5399 GCF_019414905.1 Streptococcus sp.
TTTTTCATTGTTGAATATCTTTTTATCATTACCATCTTTGTATGATGTATTTATGTCCAATTCAATTTGATAAGTACCATAATTGTATTTTGGATTATATTCTTGAGTATTTTTAGCTAGTTCAAGTAATTCATCGAAGACACCTAGCAACATTAAGTCAGCTCTATCAAGTTTTCCATATTTTTCTTGTTCGACCAATTCTTTACGAACTAGAGAGTTCTTATCTAGGCACATTTCGTTACTATAAAACTTTCCATCAGAACCATCAAAGCTCAAACAATGATTTTTTTGAGAGATACAAGTCCATAATGTAGCTTTTCTAAGAAAATCTGTATCCTCTGTATACAAATCCCCTTTATCAGCAGTTGTATAGTAAATATCCCTTTCATACCAGTTTTTTTGAGGGTATTGCTTGGCAACAAATAAAGCAGTTTGCTCTGCGTAATTATTCGTTCTAACTTGGCTACCTCGTCCATGATAAATAGCAATTCTAGTCATTCTTATGTCCTGCGGAGTAGTACCAAAACCACTGGCTTCTATAACCGCTAAAATATTGTCATTATAAACAGGTTTTCCATAGCTTTTTAATGGCACTTCTTTACCATCGTAGCCAGTAGCAATTTTAGATAACACATCTGTTTTTAACTTTTTAGAATAGTATTCTCCTAGCGTTTTGTATACTTTTTTTATAGTGACATGCTTCACATCTTTAAGAATAGCATCCTCAGGTACATCAATGACTGCTGCTCCTTTCCCAGTTCCCCATTTTTTATTATCTCTCCATATTTCTTTAGCAGTTACAGTAATACTTTCAGTTTCGTTATCTTGATCGTTTTTCCAAAGTGCTACCAAAACGGAACTTTCTTGTGCTTTAAAGTTCCCTCTGTTTGCTAGAAAACCATTAATAAATATTTTTTGCATTAGACCAACTGATTTCCAATACTTAACAGGAGCAAATAAAATATAATAGTCGTTTTCATCTCTCATAAAGTATTTTTCAAAAGACCAAACGAATTGATTTAGCAAATCTTTTGCATGGTTACTATCACCAACAAATTCATCGGACATCAATTTCCTTATATAGCTAAATTTATCTATCGATTTAACATTTCCTTCTTGAGCACGGGCTAATTCGCTAGAATAAGGGGGATTTTCAAAACCAATAATCGCAACATTTTTGTCATCTATGACTTCTTGTAATGTATTATGTTTTCCATCTGTTTCCATTGGAATTGATAAAAACTCTTCTGCTAAAGCATCCCCACC
>NZ_DXLC01000049.1:5409-6501 GCF_019414905.1 Streptococcus sp.
ATTGAAAGTGGTGGTATGATAGCCCGTACCTTCCCAATATATTTGTTATACAAAACAAGCCATTCTTTTATTTCATAAGTATTCAAGATAACATGGCTTAACTCTTCTTCAGTTAAATAATGCTCTAATGCTCCTGTACCAGCACATCTGTCCAAAATAACATAGTCCATGCCTTTAGGAAGATTGCTAATAGCTTGACGAACAAGTTTAGTTGCTTCTTTAACATAAGGTAGTGGTGTATAAAATGCTCCTAAATCTTTTCTATTTGCGGGGTCATTTAATGCGTCCATCACGGTGTCAAAATCACTTTCGTCTCCACACCAAGGTAAGATATAGTTTTCGACTATTGAATTAGATGGTTGTTTGAGCATCTCAAACATTTGAGATTTTGTTGTTGTTTTATCGTGACGGTATATATAGTTCGCCCACCCTAAAATGTTTGGAAAATCAATTTCAAACTTTTGATACTCGTCTATTTGGAATAATTCACACAATTCACGATTTTTAGGGCTTTTTGGTTGAAGAACATCAAATTCAATTACTTTTTCAGGATTAGTAGCATTTTTTAAAGTGGTCTGATTTACATTTTTTGATGCACTATTCGTATAATTTTGTAAAATTTCTAAACGATATTGAGTTGCATCATAAACACTAGCACGATTTTTATTAATATCAACTAAAACGATTTTGCTTGGTATAGGAATACCACCTTTTATCCTTAATTTAGACAGATAGTGGATAGCTTGAACAAGCACAGCATTAAGATCAGCAATGCTATTTTTAAATTCAAACAGAGCTCCGTTAATGATACCATCAGTATTTTCGATTAAAATATCTTTTTCATCAAAACCGAAATTTCTCCAGAAAAATAAATTGTCAGCTCTTTCATTTCCAGATTGCCAACTTCTATCAATAGCTAGAGGAGCCATTTTACACCTCCAACAATCAACTCATTGAGTTGAGAAACAACAGAAAAGACCTTCTCACAAAAATGTGAAAAAGTCTGTTTTAGGGCTTGACAAAAAATACGCTTGATTACATAATCAGCGTGAGATGTGAGCTGTGAGCTGTGAGCTGTGAGCTGTGAGCTGT
>NZ_DXLC01000049.1:6511-9179 GCF_019414905.1 Streptococcus sp.
ATTCCTTTACTTTTTGATAGTTCTATTATATCAAAATTTCAAAATTTTGCATATCTTCTTTTTTTGATGAACAGTCATCTGAATCATAAGGAGAATATTGACCTTTTTCGAAATGGCTGTGAAATATGGTATAATAGAAGAATGGCAAACAAGAATACAAGTAAAACAAGGCGGAGACCGTCTAAAGCAGAACTCGAAAGAAAAGAAGCGATTCAACGAATGTTGATTTCGTTGGGAATCGCGCTTTTATTGATTTTCGCAGCCTTCAAATTAGGGGCTGCAGGTATAACCCTTTACAATCTAATTCGCTTGCTGGTGGGTAGCCTAGCTTATCTAGCAATATTTGGCCTCCTGCTCTATCTCTTCTTTTTCAAGTGGATACGAAAACAGGAAGGACTCTTATCAGGATTTTTTACCATATTTGCAGGTTTGCTCTTGATTTTTGAGGCCTACTTAGTTTGGAAATATGGTTTAGACAAGTCCGTTCTAAAGGGAACCATGGCTCAGGTTGTGACGGATTTAACTGGTATTCGAACGACCAGTTTTGCTGGAGGTGGCTTAATTGGGGTCGCTCTTTATATGCCAACCGCCTTTCTTTTTTCAAATATCGGCACTTACTTTATTGGTTCTATCTTGATTTTAGCAGGCGCTCTCCTAATCAGTCCTTGGTCTGTTTACGATATTGTGGAATTTTTCAGTAGAGGCTTTGCCAAATGGTGGGAAGGGCATGAGCGTCGAAAAGAGGAACGCTTTGTCAAACAGGAGGAAAAAGCTCGTCAAAAGGCTGAGGAAGAGGCTAGATTAGAACAAGAAGAAGCTGAAAAAGCCTTACTCGATTTTCCTCCTGTTGATATGGAAACGGGTGAAATTCTGACTGATGATGTTGTGCTTGACGTTCCACCTTTTCCGGAAGAAGAGTGGGTGGAACCAGAGATCATCCTGCCTCAAGCTGAACGTGAATTCCCCAATCAAGAAGAAATCTCTGATGACGAAGATGTTCAGGTCGATTTTTCAGCCAAGGAGGCTCTTGAATACAAACTTCCAAGCTTACAACTCTTTGCCCCAGATAAACCAAAAGACCAGTCGAAAGAGAAGAAGATTGTTCGAGAAAACATCAAAATCTTAGAAGAAACCTTTGCTAGCTTTGGTATCAAGGTGACGGTGGAACGGGCCGAAATTGGACCATCCGTGACTAAGTATGAAGTCAAGCCAGCAGTAGGTGTACGGGTCAATCGCATTTCCAATCTAGCAGATGACCTCGCTCTAGCCTTGGCAGCCAAGGATGTCCGAATCGAAGCACCAATCCCTGGGAAATCCCTGGTCGGAATTGAGGTGCCTAACTCCGAGATTGCCACTGTGTCTTTCCGTGAACTTTGGGAACAATCTCAAACGAAAGCAGAAAATCTCTTGGAAATTCCTTTAGGGAAGGCTGTTAATGGCACTGCAAGAGCTTTTGACCTTTCTAAAATGCCCCACTTGCTAGTCGCAGGTTCAACGGGTTCAGGTAAGTCAGTAGCAGTTAACGGCATTATCGCCAGCATTCTCATGAAAGCGAGACCTGACCAAGTTAAGTTTATGATGGTCGATCCCAAGATGGTTGAGTTGTCTGTTTACAATGACATTCCCCACCTCTTGATTCCAGTAGTGACCAATCCACGCAAGGCCAGCAAGGCCCTGCAAAAGGTTGTGGATGAGATGGAAAATCGTTATGAACTCTTTGCAAAGGTGGGAGTCCGTAATATTGCAGGCTTTAATGCCAAGGTAGAAGAGTTCAATGCCCAGTCTGAGTACAAGCAGATTCCGCTGCCACTCATTGTCGTGATTGTAGATGAGTTGGCTGACCTTATGATGGTGGCCAGCAAGGAAGTAGAAGATGCTATTATCCGTCTAGGACAGAAGGCGCGGGCTGCAGGTATCCACATGATTCTTGCAACTCAGCGTCCATCCGTTGATGTCATCTCTGGGTTGATTAAGGCTAATGTTCCTTCTCGTGTCGCTTTCGCAGTTTCATCAGGGACAGACTCCCGTACGATTTTGGATGAAAATGGAGCGGAAAAACTGCTTGGTCGAGGAGATATGCTCTTTAAACCGATTGATGAAAATCATCCAGTTCGTCTCCAAGGCTCCTTTATCTCGGATGATGATGTTGAACGCATCGTAAACTTTATCAAGGCTCAGGCAGATGCAGACTACGATGAGAGTTTTGATCCAGGTGAGGTTTCTGAAAATGACGGTGAATTTTCAGATGGTGAATCTGGTGGAGATCCGCTTTTTGAAGAAGCCAAGGCTTTAGTCATCGAGACCCAGAAAGCCAGTGCATCCATGATTCAGCGTCGTTTGTCAGTTGGATTTAACCGTGCGACCCGTCTCATGGAAGAACTGGAGATGGCAGGTGTCATCGGTCCAGCTGAAGGTACCAAACCAAGAAAAGTATTGCAACAATAAATTTCTCTCTTATACGGAAATGTGAACCTGACGTGATTTGAAGAGATTTTTGAAGCGGATTATCTATGATGTATAATTAATTGAATCTAAAATAGTATGAAACGACTTTTAAAGCATGAAATTGATTTGGATTCCCTAATAAATTTGTTCACATTTTATTCAAACACTATATCAAGCTGAAACAGGTTTAGAATTTCTTTTAGATATATGAAGACTCCCCTTA
>NZ_DXLC01000005.1:0-1584 GCF_019414905.1 Streptococcus sp.
GCGAAACAGTGATGAGACCGCCTGGATAGGTTGCAAAGAGTTTTCTGATTTGGGGTTGAGAAGTTGGAGAAAAGTTTCGTGTAGGTTCATCCAACAGGAGAAAGTTTGGTTTGCATAAGACTAAATCCAAAAGCAGGAGTTTACCCTGTTGTCCGCCGGATAAGGAGCGAATTTGGTGGTGCATCTCTGGATAACTGAAATTGAGACTGGCTAAGTGAGATTGGATTTTTTGTAGTTCCTCTTTTTCCCCAGTTTTGCTGAGATAGGCTATTGGTGATAAATCCAATTGCAGTTTTTTGTGGTAATCTTGTGGCATAAAACCAAGCGAAATCTCTCTTTTGGCGCTAAGCAGTTGTTGAAACTTGGCTAACAGAGTCGATTTCCCAATACCATTTGGGCCAATGATACCGATTTTATCTTGGCCACGGACCGTTAGTTGTAACTCCTGAGCTAAAATACGCTCGCCAATGGACAAATTTTCTTTTTCCAGTTGGACTAAGACTTTAGAAGATGCTAATGGTTGGATGTCTGAAAAGAAAAGTTGGATTTGTTCCTCTTCAAGTGGTTTTTGGGTCATGGACTGAGCTTCCTTTTCAAAGCGTTTTTCTTGAGAGAGAACAGTTTTCATCTTTTTAGCCAATAGGCGACCAGCAGTACTGTCTTTGGTTGCTCGAAGTGCAGTTTCTACATTTTGCTTAACGCGGCGATGTTTTTCCATGGTTTTGTCATAGGCTCTCTGGTCGTTAGCAGCTTGCTGACTTTGTCTGGCAAAATTAGCCTTTCTCTGCTCACTATAGCGATCATAGTCTAAATGCTCGACTAGTGTTTCTGCTTCTTTCCGATGCTTAACCAGTCGCAAGTGGACAATAGTATCTGCCGTTTGAGAGAGGAAGTCTTCATCATGGGAAATGAAAATAACAGTTTGCCTGGTCTTTTGAATCTGACCTTTTAGCCAATCAACCGTCTCAAGGTCTAGGTCATTTGAAGGTTCATCTAAAAATAGAATCTCAAAGGGTTTGGCTAACTCATGGATGAGCTGAATTTTCAAAGCTTCACCCCCTGATAGACTACCAATTTCTTGGTTGCTAGCGAAGCGATCGCCATCAAAATGCAACTCCTCCGCCAAACGATAGAGGACACTGTAATCTAAATCGATAGAATCTAAAAAGAAGTAGTCGTGTAGAGATTGTTTTTTAAGCTCCTCGGGGAGTTTTTGAGGAATGTAGGCTATTGATTGATAATCAGATTGAATGTCTCCCCTGATAGTGAAATCAGGCAAAGCTTCCCTCATTAAAGTTTTAAGCAAGGTTGATTTGCCATTTCCTTCCTCTCCAATAATAGCTACCTTTTCCTCATCTTGGATGGTCATGCTTAGATCAGAGACAAGGTCTCGTAAATCTTTGTTTTGTGTGATGGTCAGGTGATTGATTTTTATCATATGATTGCCCTTTCTAGAATGTCCATAGTGCATAACAAAAAGCTCTACTTTACCTAGTAGAGCCAATGTCTATGTCAAAAAAACTCTATTAATACTCTTCGAAAATCTCTTCAAACCACGTCAGCGTCGCCTTACCGTAGATATAT
>NZ_DXLC01000050.1:0-6101 GCF_019414905.1 Streptococcus sp.
CATCTCTAGTATAACAAAAAAGCCATCAATTTAATGACTTTTTCAGTAGGCTCGAGAGTCACA
Source organism: Streptococcus sp. (assembly GCF_019414905.1). GTDB lineage: Bacteria > Bacillota > Bacilli > Lactobacillales > Streptococcaceae > Streptococcus. The sequence goes on from NZ_DXLC01000050.1 coordinate 64, forward strand.
AAGGTAATTTTCCACAAGAACTTGGTTTGTCGTCGTTCCAGTTTGGCAAATAGAAGATTCCCCGCATAAACGCAAGCAACAAAAACAATAAAAGCTACCAAGCGAGCTCCGATAGCAAAAGCAAATAAGTTATACATAGGGCAACCTCCTTGACTTAAAATCTATATGGAATTATGACAAGCAATAAATTTCACTTCCGTTATCAATATAACACATTTTCTTTGTTTTTGCAAGCGCTTACCAAGGAAATCGTCCTGTGACTTTCTCGTTTCTGTCTTTTACTAATCTTTCATTTTGTGGTATAATTGAAATAATTGTAACGAATCAAGGTCAATCTAGACACAAAATGGAATGAAATCAAGCAAATCTATGCTAAAAGTTTGGAATAAGCTGACCTGTAAATAGAAAGGAACTATATGATTTACAAAGTTTTTTATCAAGAAACAAAAGAACGTAGCCCACGCCGTGAAACAACACGCGCACTTTACCTAGACATCGATGCCAGCTCAGAACTTGAGGGCCGTATCGCTGCTCGCCAACTTGTCGAAGAAAATCGCCCAGAGTACAACATCGAGTATATCGAACGCTTGTCTGACAAATTGCTAGATTACGAAAAAGAAACTGGCGCCTTCGAAATTACGGAGTTCTAATATGGCCTATACTCTTAAACCTGAAGAAGTCGGCGTTTTTGCCATCGGTGGTCTGGGAGAAATCGGGAAAAACACATACGGAATTGAATACCAAGACGAGATTATCATCGTCGATGCTGGGATTAAATTCCCAGAAGATGACTTACTGGGTATCGACTATGTCATTCCTGACTACTCTTACATCGTGGACAATATCGACCGCGTCAAGGCTGTTTTGATTACACACGGGCACGAGGACCACATCGGTGGGATTCCATTCCTGCTCAAGCAAGCAAATGTCCCTATCTATGCTGGACCGCTTGCCTTGGCTTTGATCCGTGGGAAACTCGAAGAACACGGCCTCTTGCGCAACGCCAAACTTTACGAAATCAACCACAACACTGAGTTGACCTTTAAAAATCTCAAGGCAACTTTCTTTAGAACGACTCACTCTATTCCAGAGCCTTTGGGAATTGTCATTCATACTCCTCAAGGGAAAATCGTCTGTACAGGTGACTTCAAGTTCGACTTTACTCCAGTTGGAGAACCTGCGGACTTGCACCGTATGGCAGCCCTTGGTGAAGAAGGTGTTCTCTGTCTCCTCTCTGACTCAACAAATGCGGAAGTGCCAACCTTTACTAACTCTGAAAAAGTAGTTGGTCAGTCCATCATGAAGATTATCCAAGGCATCGAAGGACGTATCATCTTTGCATCCTTTGCCTCAAATATCTTCCGTCTCCAGCAAGCAACAGAAGCTGCTGTTAAGACTGGACGCAAGATTGCTGTCTTTGGACGTTCTATGGAAAAGGCCATTGTCAACGGAATCGAGCTTGGCTACATCAAAGCTCCTAAGGGAACCTTTATCGAGCCAAATGAAATCAAAGATTACCCTGCTGGCGAGATTCTGATCCTCTGTACAGGTAGTCAAGGCGAGCCGATGGCAGCCCTCTCTCGTATCGCCAACGGAACCCACCGCCAGGTGCAACTCCAACCAGGTGATACCGTTATCTTCTCTTCTAGTCCAATCCCTGGAAATACGACTAGCGTCAACAAGCTGATTAACATCATTTCAGAAGCTGGTGTCGAAGTTATCCACGGTAAGGTTAACAATATCCATACCTCTGGACACGGTGGCCAGCAAGAGCAAAAACTCATGCTCCGCTTGATTAAGCCAAAATACTTCATGCCTGTCCACGGTGAATACCGCATGCAAAAAGTCCACGCTGGACTAGCGGTGGATACTGGTGTTGAGAAGGACAATATCTTTATCATGAGCAATGGCGATGTACTTGCCCTCACTGCTGACTCAGCTCGTATAGCAGGTCATTTCAACGCCCAAGATATCTATGTCGATGGAAATCGTATCGGTGAAATCGGCGCAGCTGTCCTCAAAGATCGTCGTGATCTATCTGAAGACGGTGTCGTTCTGGCAGTCGCAACTGTTGACTTCAAATCGCAGATGATTCTGTCTGGACCAGACATCCTCAGTCGAGGCTTTGTCTACATGAGAGAGTCTGGCGACTTGATTCGCCAAAGCCAACGCATCCTCTTCAATGCCATTCGTATCGCACTGAAAAATAAGGATGCTAGCGTGCAATCTGTCAATGGTGCCATTGTCAACGCTATTCGCCCCTTCCTCTATGAAAATACAGAACGTGAACCGATTATCATCCCGATGATCCTCACACCAGATGAAGAATAAAGCAACAAAACAGCCCCGTCTTCGGAGCTGTTTTTCTCTATGCTTTCTTTTTAGATTAAAACTCAATAAAAATCGAAATCAGACTAGAAGGCTAGGCGAAAGCATAACTTGAGTTAGGTGAGCCGAAGCCGACGACGTATCATTTTGATTTTTGAAGAGTTTTAGAAATACTACGATTTTTACCTTCAAGATACACCATCAAAATAGAAATATCTGCTGGATTTACTCCCGAAATACGGCTGGCTTGGCCGATGGTTTCTGGATTGATGAGTTTGAACTTCTGACGGGCTTCTGTCGCGATAGAATCAATGTCATCCCAGTCGATATTAGCTGGAATGCGTTTTTCTTCCATGCGTTTCATCTTGGCAACCTGGTCCATGGCTTTGGAAATATAGCCTTCGTACTTGATTTCTGTTTCAATCAATTCGATAATCTTGTCATCCAAGTCCTCTGCAGCTGGTCCGATGAAAGCCACCACATCTTGATAAGAAACTTCTGGACGGCGAAGGAATTCCTTGGCTGTCACTGCATCTGTCAAAGGCTTGAAGCCCATTTCCTCAACCTTGGCATTGGTTTCCTTGACTGGCTTGAGTTTGATACTGTCTAGGCGTTTCATCTCATTTTCAAATTGATTTTTCTTGATTTCAAAGCGAGCCCAACGTTCATCATCCACAAGGCCAATCTCACGTCCCATCTCGGTCAAACGCATATCAGCATTGTCATGACGGAGGATAAGACGGTATTCAGCACGACTGGTCAAGAGACGGTAGGGTTCAATGGTTCCCTTGGTCACCAAGTCATCAATCATGACCCCGATATAACCGTCACTGCGCTTCAAAATCAATTCAGGCTTGCCTTGGACTTTCAAAGCCGCATTGATACCCGCGATAATCCCTTGGCCAGCAGCTTCTTCATAACCTGATGTTCCATTTGTCTGACCAGCAGTGAAAAGTCCGGAGATTTTCTTGGTTTCCAGAGTCGCACGCAACTGATGAGGCAAGACCATATCATACTCAATGGCATAACCTGTCCGCATCATCTCTGCATTTTCCAAACCTTTGATGGAATGAACCAAGTCACGCTGGACATCCTCAGGCAGACTGGTTGAAAGTCCTTGAACATAGACTTCCTCAGTATTGCGCCCTTCTGGCTCTAGGAAGAGTTGGTGGCGTTCCTTGTCCGCAAAGCGCACAATCTTGTCTTCAATCGACGGACAGTAACGAGGTCCCACTCCCTTAACCACACCTGTAAACATAGGTGCACGGTGGAGGTTGTTTTGGATAATCTCATGACTGGTACCATTGGTATAGGTCAACCAGCATGGCACCTGATCCTTGACATAATCCTCATCACGTGAAGTGTATGAGAAATGATTAGGCGCTTCGTCTCCTGGCTGAATTTCTGTCACATCGTAATTGATAGAAGAAGCCTTGACACGTGGAGGGGTTCCTGTCTTGAAACGACCGATTTCGAGGCCCAGTTCCTTGAGATTGTCAGCAAGGTTAATAGAAGCCAAACTGTGGTTAGGACCTGATGAGTACTTGAGGTCACCGATGATAATTTCCCCACGGAGGGCCGTCCCTGTCGTCACGATAACGGCCTTAGCAGCATATTCTTGATGGGTCGCTGTACGAACACCGACAACTTTGCCGTCTTCCACCAAAATCTCATCAATCATGGTTTGACGAAGGGTCAGATTCTCTTGATTTTCAACTGTCTTGCGCATTTCCTTAGAGTAAAGCTCCTTGTCAGCCTGCGCACGAAGGGCACGGACAGCTGGCCCCTTCCCTGTGTTGAGCATCTTCATCTGGATGTAAGTCTTGTCAATGGTTTTGGCCATCTCGCCACCGAGGGCATCAACTTCACGCACAACGATCCCCTTGGCAGAACCACCGATAGAGGGATTACAAGGCATGAAAGCCAGCATTTCAATGTTGATGGTCGCAAGTAAGACCTTACAACCCATACGGCTAGCAGCTAAGGAGGCCTCAACCCCAGCGTGTCCCGCACCAATTACAATAATATCGTATTCTTCAGTAAAATTATATGTCATTTCTTAACCTTTCAAAAATTTCTCGCAAATAAGGAACTAACTTCTCCTCCTCTAGAGCTTGATCCATAGTAACCCATTTAAAGTGTGTATGCTCTTCAGGATCTAATCTGATAATCGGCTTCTCCCCAATCCACTCTGCTTTATAAACTAAGCGAGTAAAGACCGTATCCTTAGAGGTATCCAGTTGACTATCTTCGTGAAGAAGTTTGAGCGAACTGCTATCTAGCCTAACTCCCGCTTCTTCAATGCATTCTCTAAGAGCACCATCTCGCGGAAGTTCACCCTTTTCAACCCCGCCACCAGGAATATCCCAGTAAGTTGGATAAACGTTGGGTTCTCCTCTTCCTCAAGATGAATGTGTCTTAGTTGGCCGTCCCAATCTGGCAGGGCTGTTTTTAAAAAGGCTGGAACTAGATTGATACCCTCAAGCTTGTCTATGTCAATCCATTCACAGGGCTGCCTTTTCTCATCTTCCTGCATGGTCAATGGGGCATCCTCAAGCAAGTCCACCAGATAATGAAACTCAACGTTGTGATAGGAAATACCGTCCTGTTCAAAACGATTTTCAACAACAAAAGCTAGCTGTCCAGCTTGAGCTCTGACACCCAGTTCTTCCCTCACTTCACGGACTACCGCGTCTTCCGTGCTTTCATTGACTTGAATCGCACCGCCAATAGTATAATACTTGCCCTTATCTTTGGTAACTAGGAGCTTGCGATTTTGGAGAATCAAAGCTGTCGCCCGAACGCCAAAAACAGTATTTCCCACTTTTGTCCGAAAGTCTTGTTGAGTCATTCTTATCCTTTCCCTTAAACGACACAAAAACAGTCAAAACTCCAAAGAAGTGCAGGACAAAAAAGCCTGCAACATCCATGAGCTTTGACCATCATTTCTATTGCTTTTATTATTGTAGCAAATTGAGAAAATTTGTCAATCTAAATGTACTGACAAACTTGTCCATCACGGTAAGCATTGTCAATCAAACCACCACCTAGACACTCTTCGCCATCGTAAAAGACAACTGCCTGTCCTGGTGTAATGGCGCGTTGCGGTTCTGTAAAGATAACCTCTGCCTTATCTCCTTTGACATGGACGGTCACCTTCGAATCAGGTTGACGGTAGCGGAATTTTGCTGTGCATTCTAGCGTAAACTCCTCTGGCATATCACGAGTAAAGTGGACTTGGCTAGCCTCTAGGCTGGTTGACATGAGCGAATCATGGTAGAAACCTTGGCCTACATAGAGAATATTCTTGCTTAAGTCTTTTCCGACAACGAACCAAGGTGCATTGTCACCACCGTGTTGGCCACCGATACCGAGACCACCACGCTGACCAATCGTATAGTACATAAGACCTGCATGCTCACCCATATCGCGACCATCCACAGTCATCATACGACCAGGCTGGGCTGGTAGGTAGTTGCTGAGGAAATTTTTAAAGTTCTTTTCTCCGATAAAGCAAATCCCTGTCGAGTCTTTCTTCTTAGCAGTCGCAAGGCCTGCTTCTTCTGCTAGTCTGCGAACTTCAGGTTTTTCTAAATGTCCCAGCGGGAACATGGTTTTTTGGAGTTGTTCTTGCGAAAGTTGGCTGAGGAAATAAGTCTGATCCTTGCCATTGTCCACGCCACGAAGCATGTGAACGATGCCATCCTCAT
>NZ_DXLC01000051.1:0-1067 GCF_019414905.1 Streptococcus sp.
AATATATTTCTCAATGGCACGCGCAACGCCGTCTTCTTCGTTGCTTGCTGTAACGTCATCAGCTAGGGATTTGACATAATCGCTGGCATTTCCCATTGCAATCCCAAGGCCTGCAAACTGGAGCATTTCGATATCGTTATTGGCATCACCCATGGCCATAATTTCTGATGGTTCAATCTGCAAAATCTCAGCTAGTCGAGAAAGAGCGGTAGCCTTTGTCGTTCCCAGTGGCATGGCTTCATAAATAACAGGCTGCGAACGAACTCCACTAAATCGTTGGCAGAGTTCTGTAGCAAAACGCTCTTCAAAATCGTCTGTTTGACTCTCTGTCCCCAAAAACATCCCTTGGAACATCCGGTACTTGCCACTAGTCGCTTCCTCAAGAGAAATTTCAGTCAGGTCTGAAAAGACTAGCTTGGCATCATTTTGAACGATTTCAGTAGGCTTACCACCGAGGACAAAATAATGTTCCTCATCAAAAAGAGTCAACTGAACATCACTTTTTTCAGCTAGGTCATAGAGGTATTCGATGTCTGCTGGACTAAGTTCTTGCCAGTCAACTAGTCCCCAGTCACTTGTCTGGTGAGTTGAGCAACCGTTGTTAACAATCACATACTCATTCTGGATGTCAAGCCCCAGTTTTTGATAGTAGGGGAGGACACCGAAAAGGGGACGACCCGTACAAAGTACCAGTTTGACCCCTTTTTCGATAGCTTGGTGAATGGCAGTAATGTGGGCTTGTGGGATTTCCTTGGCTTCATTGAGGAGGGTTCCGTCCATATCCAAGGCTAGTAGTTTAATCATAAGACTTCCTTCTTTATCTTTTGGTATTATTATAGCATATTTTAGAAAATAAAATGGTAAAAGGAACGAGACTAATTGATTTTACAGTTTAGGATATTTGGAGAACATTTATTAGAAAAGGTTACACGTTATTCAATTAAGTAGATAATTATATTTGGCAAGCTGGTCAAAAAAACAGAGGATTTAAGATGAAAAATGTGTTATTCATCTTAAATCCTCTGTTTTCCTTAATTTTTTACAAATCAACTTGATTAGACGTGGAG